>JBIIQD010000066.1:0-9214 GCA_044342265.1 Hydrogenophaga sp.
GTCTTGCTGCTGGACGCTGGCGATGTCAACACCGGCGTGCCAGAGTCCGATCGGCAGGACGCAGAGCCCGACTTCCGGGGCATGTCGCTCATCGGCTACGACGCGATGGCCGTTGGCAACCACGAATTCGACAAATCGCTCGGCATTCTGGAGAAACAAGAAAAGCAGTGGTCGAACTTTCCCTGGCTCTCGGCCAACATCTACAAAGATGGCAGGCGCATGTTTGCGCCGTACAAGATCTTCCGGCTGGGGTCGGTCCGTATAGCAGTACTGGGACTGACCACCGACGACACAGCGAAGATGATCAACCCCGACAAGTTCCCGGGCCTGGTCATCCGTCGCCCAGCAATGGAAGCAGCCCAGATCGTGCCCGAGCTTCGCCGACAGGCAGACGTTGTGATCGCCGCCACCCACATGGGTCACTATGTGGATGGTCGACGCGGCATCAACGCGCCGGGAGATGTTGAACTCGCACGGGGCGTGCCGGGCATTGACCTCATCGTGGGCGGACACAGCCAGAATGTCTTGTGCATGCTGCAGCAGAACGTGCGCGTGGAAGCCTATCAACCCGATGCGCCTTGCGCGCCGGACCGCCAGCACGGCACCTGGATCGTGCAAGCTGGCGAATGGGGCAGGTTCCTCGGTCGGGCCGACTTCGAGTACGTTGGCGGCGAGTTCCGCCTGAAGCGCTACACCTTGATTCCTGTTAACCTTCTCCAAAGCGACAAGGCTGGAACACGCATCCCAGAAGACGCCGATGCACTGGCGCTGTTGCAACCGTTCCAGGATCGGGCAGCGGGCCTGCTGTCCGAGCCGGTGGGAAGGACGGAAGGTCAATTCGATGGTGCGCGAGCGAGCGTGCGCCACCGGCAGACCAACCTGGGTCAGCTGATCACCGCGGCTTTTCGCAAGAAAATGCAGGCGGACGTGGCACTCGTCAATTCTGGATCGATCCGAGACTCCTATCCACAAGGGGTGTTGACCTACCGTGACTTGCTGAAGGTCCAGCCGTTCGGCAATCAAGTCGTCCGGGTCAACCTCACGGGTGCGCAGCTGCAGGACTATCTTGCCAAAGTCACGGCCTTTTCTGTTGGCTCTGGCGCCTTCGCGCAAATCAATGGTGCCCAGTGGAAACAGGAAGCAGGAGGCGAGCGACGCCTTTTCGTCAACGGCGTCCTGGTGAACCCCGAGAAGACCTACCGACTCGCGCTCAACAGTTTCGCTGCGCGCGGCGGTGACGGCTACCCCGACCTGCGCACCTTCCCAGGCTTTGTCGACAGCGGCTATGTGGACGCCGATGTGGTTCGCGAGTTCATCGCCGAAAGAGGCCTCATTTCAGCGAGTGACTTCGATCCGGCCAGTCAATGAGTACATGAGACTCCCACATAGCTGTCATCGATGAAAGATGCCGAGGTGCTTGAATCGAGGCCGCCTTCAGCGACTACCTCCGACAGCACCTGTGGAGGTGATGGGGAACCAGGGCAGTGGCGCTATCCCGGACAGTCAAGGAAATCCTCAACCCCCGGTTGGCTACCACTTAGGTCGAAGCCAGTCGAAGCGCTACAGCTCCGCTTCGTGACAGTCAACGCGAGTACGCCTTGCCGCTCCCACTGATTGCTCCCTCTGCTTTGGCGACCTCAAACGTACCGGGCTGGACTAAAGCAACGTGTCGAGAGCGTGAGGTCGATCCTTCGCTCAGCGGACATTCGACGGCGAGTTAGTCGATCTGACGGTGGCCTGTAGCCCTAGATGACTGCTGCCCTCTTGATACCTGTCATTGATTCCGCCGCGTTGCCTGGTGAGCGGGTGACCGCTTCATGCCAGGGACCTTGAACACAGGTCACGGGCGCGACCGACTCCAATCGCTGCACACCCGTCTTCCAGTTGCCGATGTCGCTTCAAGGCTGGTTGTTTCACCCAGTATTGACGGCAGAGTCAAAAGGCGGCACCGCAACCTGTCGTTCACCGGACAGGATCTCAAACGACCGCTGGACCAACTGGAGCAGTCGTTCGGCAGGGGCTGTTCTGAATCAGCCTTAGCGCCCGATAACATAGCCGAGATTGGCGACAACAGGCTTCCACTTAGCCACCTCCTGCTTGATATAGGCGCTGGCTGCGACATCGCCCATATGAAGGTCCAAACGCCAAGATCGACCTTTGCTTTGTCGATCAGGCTTGGGACAGCGTCGCAAAGAAATGCAGCCCGCTGCCTGCCATGACAAACAGATGCCACACCAGATGCGCGAAGCGCAGCCGTGAGCTGAGAAGGAACAGCGCAGCGCCAAGCGTGTAGGCAACGCCGCCTGCCAACAGCAGGGTGACGCCTGTTTTGGAGACCTGTCCGATCCACGGCAGTGCTGCCAGCAACACCATCCATCCCATGGCGACATACAAACCGGTCGACAGCAGCGGTCGCTCAACCCGCTTTGACAGGCTATACACCACGCCTAGGACGGCCAGGGTCCAGACCAGGGCGAAGATCAGCCAGGCATGCAAGCCCTGCAACGCTGACGCTGCAAACGGCGTATAGCTGCCAGCGATGAAAAGGTAGATGGCGGCGTGATCGACTCTTTCGAACAACAGCTTGCTGCGCCCCGGCGGCAGACCATGAAACAGTGTCGATGAGAGGTAGAGCAGCATCATCGTCGCAGCGTAAACGGCGACCGATAGGGTGTGCAGCGCGCCGCTGGATTGCTGCATGGAGTTGTGCACGAGGATCGGCATTGCCGCGACTGCCAGCAGAAATGCGATGCCGTGACTGACGCTGTTGGCGAATTCCTCGGCGGGACTTTGTTGGCGGGCTTGTTGAGCGTTCACGGGGCTGGTGGTCGGGCTTGCATGTCGGCTGCCAGAATGCGCGCGCTCCACTCGGCAATCCGTGCAGCGAGCCAAGGTCCGGCGTCCAGCGGCAGATCGTGACCTGCTAACGGATGGCTGATGTGCGCGACGCTCCAGCGCAGGGCCAGTTCGCTTGAACAGCTGGCGTCGACCAGCGCATCGCGCGAGCTGCTGACCACCAGCAAGGGTAGCGACGGCCGCGGCCCCGGGTGGCGGTAGCGCACCGCCGCCAGCAGCTGACGCAAGGCGTTCGCTGCGGTCACCGGCCGCAGCTGGCGGATCGCAGTCCAGGACTCGATGACAGCTGCATGCTGTTGTGGGAAATTGCTGGTCAGGTGCAGCACAGTCTGCTCGGCAGACCGTGCGTCCCCAGGGGCCAATAGCCGGAGCAAGGTCGGTAGCCGGGATGGACGTAGCCGGCGGCGCGCCGGGCTGAACGGTCGCATGCTGGTGTTGACCAGAACGCATGCTGACAGCTCGCCAGGCCAGGCCGATGCCCAGGCGGCAGCGACCATGCCGCCAAGCGAAAGCCCGAGCAGTGCGTATGGCGGCATCAGCGCTTTTTCATGCAACTGACGGCGACATGATTCGACCATGGCCTCGACCCGCGGGGGACAGGGCTCACGCCACAAGCTGCCCGCACCAGGCAGGTCGATGGCGACGATGTGTGAGCCGGGCATGGCCTGCGCCAGCTGCGCCGGGAATTCGCCCCAATGCCCTGCTTCGCGCGTCAGACCGCGCAACAGAACCCAGGTGGTCATCGGCTTTCCTGCGGTGAGTACCAGTGGGCAAGGGCGCATGCGCGTTGCTCGTCACGGGAGATGCCGTCAGGCAGCCAGCGGCGGTAGCTGTACGCTGCGCGCATCGCGAAGTCCAGCAACGCGACGTGGCGGCGCAGCACACGTTGCTGGCGGTGGCCGATCAAGGGGTTGAAGATGCCGAGCCGCGAGAAGAGCTGGCGCGGGTTCTTCTTGACCCACAGCCAGGATCCCATCTCCAGCGTCAGCGGCAGGAATGTGCGCTGCGACTCAGCTGCCGCACGAAGATAGAGGTGATCCCAAAGGTCGCCATGTGCAAGGTATTGTCGACTTTGTGGTTCGAACAGGTAGCGGTGGTGCAGAAGGCTGTCGTCCAGCAAGCGGCTCAGCGCATGCAGTTCGGGCAGGTGTTCGATTGGGCTCGTCGAGTGTGCATGCGGGAACCACAAGCGATCGGCAAGGCCAAAGCCCGAATGGCAGTCAATACTCACTGAGAAATCGCGCACCAGCAACTCGGCGGCGACGAAGTCGCACAGCGCCTGGGCTTCTGGCTGCATGGGATTTCCGACCCCACCCCGGTACCAGGGCAGGCCCGCGCTCAGCCGCTGCCCGCCGAGCAGGAATGCAGCACCTTCTGTGCACTCAACAGGCGCGTTGCGCATCAGATCGACACCCTGCGGATTGGCACGCGTGCCGCGCCAAAGCCCGCCGGGGTTGACGAGCGGAACCAGCACGATGCGGAGGCCTTCGAGGATCTGGTGCAAGCTGGTATCCCAGCGCAGACGGCGCACCAAGCTGCGCAGGCAGGCAAGTACGACCTCGGCGCCAATGCGCTCGAGACCGTGAACGCCCCCGAAGAATCCGACAGCAGGTAGCGCGGGGTCAGGATTTCCAAGCGAGATCGCATGAACGTCGAAGCTGCGCTCACCAGTGTCCACCTGGCACAGCGTGCGGCAGCACAGGTACTTGCCGCCTTCGTCGACGAGTTGCAGCAGTTCGTCGAGCTCGGGCAGGCCAGCCGACTCAGGGCCTGAGTCATCGTTCATGGCTTGCGGCGAAGCCGCGATCTGCCATTAACACGTCATATCTCCATCGCAAACTTCCGGCAGTCGACAACGGTCACCATTGGGAGCAAATATGACGTCCAAGCCAATCACCTTGACTGCCCTGCTCTTCATCGCCGCTGCAGCTGCGTATGGCGTGATCGAATGGCTGGCACTGTCACGGTCACGCGCGCTGGATCGTCTGGCGGCCTGGCGGCGCATGGTCAGCCACCCATGAAGCGCCTGCGATAGGCAGCAGGTAGATCGTTCAGGTCCATCATCATCGGCAGGTCGGCGACGCCGAAATCGGGGTCCCAGGCCGGCGCGCCGAGAACCTTCGCACCGCACTTGAGATAGCCCTTGATCAGCGGCGGCGGCTCAACATCGAGCTCACCATCCAGGTCATCGACTGGCAGCGCCAGCCGTGGCTGCACCCTGCGCTCAGGTGCGGCCAGGTGCTTCAGGCGCAACTGGTTCCACAGACTGGCAGCGAAATGGCCGCCGTCAAGCATCGGCACACTGGCGCAGCCGATCATCAGGTCGAGTCGATTGCGCTGCATGAACTCAGCCAGTGAAGCCCACAACAGCAGAATCACGCCACCCTGTCGCCAGGCAGTCGCGGTGCATGACCGACCGAGTTCGGCCATGCGCGGGCGCAGCGAATCAAGACGCTGAAGATCGAACTCAGACTCGCTGTAGAGGCCGCCAGTGAGCCGCGAAGCGGCCGGCGTCAGCACCCTGTAGGTGCCGACCACCTGGGAGGCAGCGTCCGCAGTTCCTACCGTGCGAACGATCAGATGTTCACATGCGGCGTCGAAGCGGTCGACATCGAGATCAGCGGGCGTCCCCTTCGGTGGCGACAGGCGCGCGCCCATCTCCTGGGCAAACACCTGGAAGCGCAGTCGCTGTGCCTGCTCCACCTCGTCGGCATGTCGGGCCCAAACGACGTCGAGCGCAGCAGGCCTTGACACCGGCAGAGGATCCCCCGCTGGTGCTGCGAAATGTCCGTTTCCTTCGGCAGAGGGCGTAGAGAAAAGATTGTTTCGATCCATGCCCGGATGCTGTTCCTGTCAATTGACAGCGTCGTGACGGCCTAGCGGCAGTGTTGTGACGTCACGTACTGGTACGCGCATGGCGACAGTGCCTTTTTAGTCGCGTCTCCTGAATGCAGACCAGACCGCCAAGCCCGTGAAACTTTGATCCTTCTGTGTTGAAGAGCCCATGCTAAGGAACCTTGTCTTACCCGATTGTTACTGAGAGGAATATGAAGAACTTCAACTCCGCCACGGTCTGGGAATCCCGGAGCGATTCAGCTCGCCACATTCTTCTCGCTGCAGTAACCCGATCAGTAACCGAACAGTCGACTGTCGAAGAACCCAGGATTCATGCGCCTTGCAGGAGGACATTCGATCCTCCTCGTCTCCACCATCTGAGATTTCCAGGAAGTCTCAGGAAGTCACACACGATCCGAGATCACATGGCAGGAACCCGTGCAGCGGCCGAAGAGTCTGCGCAGTGCCCTCGCAAAGGCTACTGCATGGCCCTGCACCTGATCTCCTAGGCCGCCACCTTCAAAGCCATCAAGCCGAGTGACCCCCACCGTCGTCTCAGCGACGGGGCTGGCTCCAACTGCTGCTCTCCACTGGTGTCGATCCCAGCCAGGCACGGCAACCGCAGAAACAGTCGGTCGCCAAGCAACGGCAGACGTTGCGCCCAAGGACCCGCTGGAGCAGCTGCGGCGCGTCGAATGGAGCGAGATCGGCCTGGACGCTGCCGAGTGGCGCATCATGGAGCGGGCGGGCGACGTCGTGCGCATCACACGGGAGCTCTACCAGTTGCCCGACGCGCCATTCGATGCCCAGCAATCGCTGGCTGAAGCGCCACGGCACAGCAACAACGAGACCGACTCTTAGCTGGGGCGCGAGGCGCAGGCCGGGGGCATCTGGCCCGTGATGGAGCCCTAACTGGTGGCGCTGACTAGCGATGCCTGATCACAAGCGCGACAGCAGAGCCTTCGTGCGCCAAAGGCTGCTGAACCTCTCACACGGAATGCAACGCTCAGACCACCGCCCCAAACAAGGCCCCGGCGCCCGCGGTGACCGTCATCGCCACAGCGCCCCACCATGCGACGCGCCAGGCACCTTTCCACACCCGCGCGCCACCGGCCTGCGCCGAGAGCGCACCCAGTCCGGCCAGGAAGACCAAAGACGCGAGTGACACGCTGGAGATCATGTGTGCAGGCTGCACCATGGCGACGACAGCGATGGGCAATACCGCGCCGACGGAAAAACTGAGCGCAGAGGCCAGGGCGGCCTGGGTGGGGCGCGCGGCCGTTGTTTCAGAGAGCCCCAACTCGTCACGTGCGTGTGCACCCAGTGCGTCGTGGAGCATCAGCTGGCGGGCGACCTCGCCCGCCAGCTGCGGGCCCAGACCCCGCTCCACATAGATGCCCGTCAGCTCTCGTTCTTCGCCCGCTGGATCCCGCTTCAGCTCCGCCCGCTCCAGTGCCAGGTCGGATTGCTCGGTATCCGCCTGGGAATGGACAGAAACAAACTCGCCGGCCGCCATGGACATGGCACCAGCGATCAGACCCGATACACCGGTCAAGAGGACCGTGCGAGGTTCGGCACCCGCCGCCGCCACGCCGAGCACCAGGCTGGCCGTCGAGACGATGCCATCGTTCGCGCCCAGCACCACGGCGCGCAACCAGCCGATGCGGTTGCTGTGGTGGTGCTCAGGATGCCTTCGCACAATGCTGTTCACCGACTGCGATCAGGCAGCCAGCGCTTCTTTGGTCAGGCTCCAGGCCTGCGCCAGCTTTGCGCCTCTTGCGTGGTAAGCGCTCTCGACCCGCTTCATGCGGTCTTCGATTCGCGCCTTCACATCGCCCTGCGCCTGGCCCAGCTGTAGCTTGAGCGACTCTGCCTTGGCATCGGCTTCCTGCTTGAGCGTGTCGACACGTTGCTGGGCGCGGTGCACAGCGCCGTCCAGGCTGGTCTTGGCCGTTGCGAGCTTGGCCCGCAGCTGGGTCTTGACAACGCCACTGGCGTGCGACGCTTCGGACTCGAGCTCTCTGATCTCGGACTTGAAGGCAACGATGTCGTGGTCGAACTGCGCTTCGGCCACCTCGGTGCGGGTGCGCCGAAAGACCTGCCCGCCCACCGCCTCCAGCGCAGAGTCCACCGGAACGACCCACTCCTCTTCGATCTCGGCCACCAGCGCCACCTTGCCAGTCTGCAGATGGCGGGTGGCTTCTTCGATGAAGTCCAGGCCCACGCCGGCCACCCAGAAATCGCGCACAGCACCGACGACGGTACCGGTCAACGCACCGATGGCCATGCCGGCAGGCCCGCCGAGCAGCCCGATCAGACTGCCTACCGCCAGACCCGCGGCCGTGCCAACGGGACGGGCATCCATCGACTTCTTGACGCTTACCACCCCTTGGCCGTCCTTGGTCAGGACGCCTGTGGCGTACAGCGTGATATCCGCGTTGGCGTGCAGGGTGCGAAGGGCGTTCAGCCCGGCATCTGCAGCCGATTCATTGTCGAAAATCGCAACCAAAAGCTTGTTCATGGAAAGTGGACCCAGGTGTGTTGAGAGGTTGCCTGTGAAGGTGGAGCGCAGAGCTTGAACAAACCGATCAGCCCGCCGCCTTGTCGGTTGACTTGCGCAGGCGCGCCGTGGCGGCATTGACATCGGCTTCGAACTCTTTCCAGCGCACCGCAGTGGCCTGCTTCATCTCGGTGAGCTTGGCTTCGGCCGACTTGACGTCCAGCTGCAAAGCGGTGATGTCCAGGTCGATCCTGGCCTTGGCGTCGGCAGCGGACATGCCCGCCTTCTTCTCAAGACCGATCACCGCAGCCTTGCCCTTGGCGATGTCCTTGTCGGCTGCGGCGACGAAGGCGTCGCGCTTGCTCGTGTCGTCGGCATACGTGAACTGGGGCATGGCTTTGATCATGTCCTTTGTCGCGCCGGCCATGATGAGTTTGCCGGTCTTGTCCTGGATCTGGGTGACGGGGATCGCGACATCGTGGCGACCGATGCCAATGAACCCGCCCGCGCCGACGATCACATACGACACGCTTCGGTCTGGCGTGATGATCAGGTCTTCCACCTTGCCGACCTTCTCGCCTGCATCGTTGTAGATGGTCTTGCCCAAAAGGGTCTTCTTGACGCTCCAGCCCATTGCAAGCCTCGTGGACTCGATGATGCTGGCTTCGACGGTGGTGGTACCACCTGCCACTTGTGCGGCGGCGGTGCCCGCACCCACCAGGACAGCAACAAGCGTCAACGATGCGCCGGTTGCAAGGGCAAAGGCAGATAGGTTCTTTTTCATGGTTCAGGTCCTTGGGTTGTGGTGCCACCAACGCGAGCAGTGGCGAGACGGGGCTTCCAACCGGTTGTAAAGGGGCTCACATGGCGGGTCTGTTCGGTAACGTACCCCGCTGGTCGCAGGATTGAATCCCAGGGCGGGTCCAGAAAGGCGATGTAGCCGTTCAGCGTCAGGCCCACGGCCACCGACAGCGCGACGACGTCGCAGAAAGGTGCTGAACCCTTGCTGGAGCGCCTTCTTCT
>JBIIQD010000067.1:0-9204 GCA_044342265.1 Hydrogenophaga sp.
TGCTCAAAAGTCACCGCATCCAGGGCCTGCCTTAACGAAACGTGAATGCTGACCAGCACGGTGGACAGCCCTGGCGCGCTGAGCATCATGCGCACGGGCATCTGCTCGATACCCACACCGGCGTGCTTGGCCGCAAGCGACTGCAAGTATTCGGTGTGGCCGGGATGATCGAACCCCGTCGCGGCCAAGGCTTCTTTGTGGACTGGCGCCGTCACCATCGCGCAGGTGCTGCCTTCCAATGTCCAGCGGGTGGCCTCAGCAATGCACTGCGCTGCGGCGCGCCCGGCCACCGGGCTGATGACACCGAACGGCGCCGGCTCGTGTCGCTCACAGGCTTGAATCACGCACAGCCCAGACCCTCCTACGGTCGCCCATGAATCCAGCGCCCCGAGCGGCAGCAGCCTCAGGTTTGGTCGCCAAGACTGCGCCGCCACCAGGTTCATGGCCCTCTCCATAGTGGCCAAGTCGCCCGCCACCAGGACGCGGCTCAACAGGTCAGGCCGCTGCTCAAGCGCACTCACCACGATTTCCGGGCCAATACCCGCGGGGTCGCCCATGGTAATGACCAGCGGTCTTTGAACGCGCTGCAGGTCAATGTCTGCGTTCTTCATCACGCCGGATTGGGTATGTCGATGAAAAGGTGCTGAAAGCCCAGACTCTCGGCCAGGTGTGCGGCCACGGCTGGCGCTCCATATCTCTCCGAAGCGTGGTGACCGCAGGCGATGTAGACCACCCCAGTCTCGCGGGCATAGTGGACTTGAGGCTCGGAAATCTCGCCAGTGACAAACAGGTCGGCGCCTGCTGCAATGGCTGACTCGAAGTAAGACTGTGCGCCACCGGTACACAGGGCCACCCTTTGGACCTCGCGCTTTGGCTCGCCCACCATCAGCACCTCCCGGCCCAGCGCCAGCGTTACCGTGCGGGCAAACATGGCGGCGTCGGTCGGCTCGCAACGCCCCAACACACCCAGCGATTGCTCTCCGAACCGCCCTTCTTCAGGCCGCTCGGGCAGGATGACCCCCAAGCGGCTGGCCAATTGTGCGTTGTTCCCGAGCACCGGATGGGCATCCAACGGCAGGTGGTAGGCAAACAGGTTGATGTCATGCGCCAACAGCCGGGCCAGTCGTTGCTTCATCCAACCCGCCACCCGACCATCCTGCCCGCGCCAAAACAAACCATGGTGTACAAAAAGGGCGTCTGCACCCGCTTCGATGGCAGCATCGATCAAGGCAAGGCTAGCGGTGACACCGCTGACCAGACGACGGATGTGCGGTTTGCCTTCCACTTGCAGTCCGTTGGGCCCATAGTCCCGAAACTGGGCAGGCAGCAGCAACTGGTCCAGGGCGACGAGCAGCTGCTCTCGGGAAACGCCGTCGGCGCGAGACGCAGAAAAAGGGATGGAGGACATGAACGTGAGAGATCTCAAAGCACGCCCAATGACATGCACTCAGCTTCTATTCTGTCACTTGCGCCTTTGGCGCACGCACAAACCTGATGGGCATCCGGTCTTCGCCGCGCTTGCGTTGGCCGAGTTCGGCCTCGTCCATCTTTCGATGGAAGGAGCGCCTTTTACGGGACAATAGCGGTGAAGATGCTGCCTCTCAGGCCGCCTCCAAGACCTCAAAGCCTGTCCGATCCCATGAAACGCCTCTGGCTGCTTTTTGCCCAAACCGTCACAGTGCTGGTGGCCGCGCTGTTTGTGGTGGCCACCCTCAAACCTGCGTGGCTTGACCGCCGCTCGGTGTTGCCGACGGTCGTGCCAGTGATCGAATCCTCGGCTGCGCCTCCGGCCGCTTCCCCGGGCGCCAACAGCCTGCGCTCAGCCGCTCAAACTGCGTCCCCTGCGGTGGTCAGCATCAACACCAGCAAAGCGCCTGACAAGCAAGCCCAGAATGCAGACCCCTGGTTCCGTTTCTTTTTTGGTGAGCAAGGCCAGGGCCAGCCACAAGCCGGACTGGGTTCTGGTGTCATCGTCAGCGAAGCGGGCTACATCCTCACCAACAACCATGTGATCGAAGAAGCCGATCAGATCGAGGTCGTGCTCAACGATGGGCGCAAGAGCATCGCCCAAGTGATTGGCACGGACCCTGAAACCGATCTGGCCATCCTGAAAACCACCCTGAACGGCCTGCCGGTGATCACGTTGGGAAATTCAGACGCACTCGCCATTGGAGACCAGGTATTGGCCATCGGCAATCCGTTTGGCGTCGGGCAGACTGTGACCAGCGGTATCGTCAGCGCCCTGGGGCGCACCCAGCTGGGCATTAACACTTTTGAAAACTTCATCCAGACCGATGCAGCCATCAACCCCGGCAATTCGGGAGGTGCGCTGGTGGATATTCGTGGGCACCTGATGGGCATCAATACCGCGATCTATTCGCGCTCGGGCGGTTCCATGGGCATCGGCTTCGCGATTCCTACTTCGACGGCACGCAGCGTTTTGGATGCGATCGTGCGCGATGGCAAGGTCACGCGCGGCTGGATCGGTGTCGAACCACAGGACCTGACACCCGAGCTGGCCGAGAGTTTCTCGATTCCCTCGGGCACTGGGGTCATCATCACTGGAGTGCTGCAAAACGGTCCGGCGGCCCAGGCGGGCATCCGGCCTGGTGATGTCGTGACCCATGTCGGGGGTAAAGCCGTGAGCAACGTGGCCCAGCTCTTGTCAGCAGTGGCTGCCCTCACGCCGAACACGCCGTCTACTGTAGACATCGTGAGGAAAGAAGGCCAGCAGCGCATTGAGATCACCCCTGGCAAACGCAACTTGCCTCGCCCGCAGGCTGGTAACAACCGCTGACGCGCAACAACTGACTTTAGTCAAGGAGCAGCCGCTTCATCCTGAGCTGCTTTGTCGTCCTTTGCTGGTGTTTTACGCACAAACCATTGTGATCCCCAGATGCCCGCTTCATACAGCAGGCACATTGGCACCGCCAGCGCCAGCTGGGAGATCACATCCGGCGGGGTCACGATGGCAGCAATGACAAAGGCCACCACAATAAAGTAGCCCCGGAAATCCTTGAGCTGTTGGACGCTGACCATGTTCATCTTGACCAGCAGCACCACCACGATAGGCACTTGAAAAGCCAGACCAAACGCCAGATACAGCGACAAGATGGCCTCGACATAGGAAGCAATGTCCGGCGTGGCGGCAACGCTCTTGGGGGTGAACTGCTGGATGAACCCAAACATCTTGTCGAGCACGAAAAACTGCACGAAGGCGATGCCGACATAGGCCAGGAGGCTGCCCAGAATGATGAGGGGCACCGCAAAGCGCTTTTCGTGGCTGTAAAGGCCTGGCGCCACAAAAGCCCAGACCTGATACATCCACCACGGCAGAGACATCAACAATGCGCCCATGGCCAGAACTTTGAGCGGCACGAAAAACGGAGAGAACACGCCCACGGCGATCAGCTTCGCATCGGGCGGCATGTGAGCTCGGATCGGCACTGCGATCAGGTCAATCAACCCGCTGGGCCCCGGCCACAACGCAAGGATGGCCATGCAAAGTCCCAGGCCAGCCATGCCGTACAGCAGACGGTCGCGCAGCTCCATCAGGTGCTGGACGAACGGCTGCTCGGTACCGGCGAGCTCGTCGGTGGATTTTTCAGGATCGGACATCAGCGGGGGGCGGAAATAGAGCGCGGGCGAAAACGTGCCACACGGGCCGCGCCAGACTGTGTGCGGGTGCGCACGCCAGTGCGGGCCTTGTACCACTGGGGCATGGCCTTTTGCTTGATACGCCAGTTTTTCTTGGGGTGTTTGTACGTCGGAAAAACATCGGAGCCCAGCCGCGACAAGGCGTCATCGGAACTGGACACCGAGGATCCGTCCAGGCCAGCGGTGGCTTCGGACCAGGATTTCTCAAAGTCGTTGGCACCTGAGCTCACAGACGATTCCACGTCACGCGCCGCTGACTCCACCGACTCTTTCATCTTTTTGAGCTCGTCCAGCTCCATCGACCGGTTGACCTCGGCCTTGACGTCGGAGACGTAGCGCTGCGCCTTGCCCAACAACGCGCCCACAGTGCGCGCCACGCGTGGCAGCTTCTCAGGCCCGATGACGATCAACGCCACCGCGCCAATCAGTGCGATTTTCGAAATGCCAAGATCAATCATGGACCGGCGACCAGGTAGGCATCAGGAAGTCCGCCAAACGCCGTCAAGAGACAGGCGCAGGCAAAGACTCAGCTTTTTTGCTTGGCTTCGACGTCGATCGCGGCCTTGTCGGTGCGGCCGCCATCCTGGGCGACCTGACCTGCGGGTGGAGCGGCGTCAGCGGCTTGACCACCATCCTTGATGCCGTCCTTGAAGCCCTTGACCGCACCACCGAGGTCAGAGCCGATGTTCTTCAGCTTCTTGGTGCCGAACACCATCACGACGATCAGCAGCACGATCAGCCAGTGCCAAATCGAAAAAGAGCCCATGGAAATCTCCAGAAACAGGAACGTGGAAGCGCTCAAGGCGCCAAGTATGGGATTCTACGGCCCCGGATTGGTTCAGCCGCGATTCCAGGGACGGGGACCACCCATGACGTGCCAGTGCAGATGCTGTACCTCCTGCCCCCCTTCGGCCCCCGTGTTGCTCACCAGGCGAAATCCCCCTTGGGGATAAGGGTTGCAGCCCTGTTGCAACGCGAGGCGCGGTGCGAGCACCATCAGCCGCCCCAACAAGCCCGCATCGGCGTCCGACAGATGGGCCATCGAAACAATGTGGCGCTTGGGGATGATCAGAAAATGGACTGGCGCCCAGGGGTGGATGTCATGGAAAGCGAACAGCTCGTGGTCCTCGTACACCTTGCGCGACGGGATTTGCCCTGCAACGATCTTGCAGAAGATGCAGTTTGGGTCATGGTCGCTCATCTTCATGCTGTCAAAAAGTTCAATCAGGCATGGCCTGGCTGGCGTTCATGCGCACCATGCCTTTGATGATGCGGTAGAGAAACCAGATGGAGATAACGGCCCAGGCGATGGCTCCAGGCAGGTACAGCAACAGGAACAAGGGGGAGGTGAGCACGTAGAGCACGCCAGCCCAGATCACAGTGCGGATGCGCCAAGAAAAATGACTGGCCTGCCAAGTGCCTTCAGCGTCGCTCCTTTTCACCAGATCAATGATCAGCGCCACGATCAACAGGCCCGCACCCACCTGCGCTCCAGGCACCACCGCTGCCACCGCCACCACAAGGTGCAGCAAGTAGCTGACCCAGCCCACGGTCTTGAGCGACTCTGCCTTTTCGCTGTCGACCGCCTTGACGTCAATGATCTCGCTCATGTCAGTTCCTTTCAGGATTTGGGCTCGGCTTCGCGCGCCACCGCCTTGCGCAAGGCTTTCTCTTCCAGCCCGCTCAGGCCTTCACGCCGAGACAGCTCGTTCACCACATCGGCGGGTGCTTTGTCGTAATGCGCCAGCGCGATCATGCAATGAAACCAGAGATCGGCCACCTCGTTGACCAACTTTTCAGCCTCACCGCCGTGGTCGCAGTCTTTGGCGGCCAAGACAACCTCGGTCGCTTCTTCCCCGATTTTCTTCAAGAATGCGTCCGGACCTTTGTGCAGCAAGCGGGCCACGTAGCTCTTTTCAGGATCACCACCGTTTGAGGGCTTGCGGCTTTCTATGACAGCGGCCAGGCGTGCGAGCGAATCAGTGGAGGACATGCGTGTCACTTGTAAATGGATTCGGGATCCTTGAGGACTGGATCGACCGCCACCCATTGACCATTTTGCTGGCTTTGAAAGAAGCAGCTGTGGCGTCCTGTGTGACAGGCGATGCCGGGCTCGTGTCCAGTCTGGGTCACTTTGAGCAGCACCACATCGTTGTCGCAATCGAGCCGGATATCGTGCACCGTCTGCACGTGCCCCGACTCTTCGCCCTTGAACCAGAGCTTGTGGCGCGAGCGGCTGAAGTACACCGCCCGACGCAGTTCCGCCGTCTTTTCCAAAGCTTCGCGGTTCATCCAGGCAAACATCAGCACATCGCCGGTGGCGGCTTCCTGCGCGATCACGGGCACCAAGCCCTGCGCATCCCATTTCACGGCATCGAGCCAGTCCATCACAGCCTCACCGGAATGCCGCGTTCGGCCATTCGCTGCTTGGCCTGGGCGACGGTGAACTCACCGTAGTGAAAAATGCTGGCAGCCAGCACCGCGTCCGCCCCGCCCTGCTGCACGCCGTCGGCCAGGTGATCCAGATTTCCGACACCGCCCGAAGCGATCACCGGCACGCTCACCGCGTCGGCCACCGCGCGGGTGAGCGTCAGGTCAAAACCACTCTTGGTGCCATCTCGGTCCATGCTGGTGAGCAAAATTTCGCCGGCGCCGAAATCGGCCATCTGCTTCGCCCAAGTCACGACGTCCAACCCAGTGTTCTTGCGCCCGCCATGGCTGTAAACATCCCAGCCTTCACCGCGCGTGACCAAGTCGTCACCCTGACGGCGTTTGGCGTCGATGGCGACCACGATGCACTGCGCACCATATTTGTCTGACGCGTCGCGGATCACTTGCGGGTTGGCGATGGCCGCCGAATTGAAACTGGTTTTGTCCGCACCCGCGTTGAGCAGTCGGCGCACGTCTTCCACGGTGCGCACACCGCCGCCGACGGTCAGCGGGATGAACACCTGCGATGCCACGGCTTCGATGATGTGCAGGATCAGGTCGCGGCCATCACTGGTGGCGGTGATGTCCAGAAACGTGAGCTCGTCGGCACCCTGCTCGTTGTAGCGCGCGGCGATTTCAACCGGATCACCGGCATCGCGCAACTCCACGAAGTTGACGCCCTTGACCACGCGGCCACCGGTCACGTCCAGGCATGGGATGATTCTTTTGGCGAGCATCAGGCTTCAGCCATTGAGTTCGTCCGCCAAGGTCTGTGCCGCCTGGAAATCCAAATCTCCGCTGTAGATCGAGCGACCGCAGATCACGCCTTCTACGCCCTCGTCTTCCACATCGCACAGCTTGCGGATGTCTTCCAGATTGGACAAGCCGCCCGACGCGATGACGGGAATCGACAGCGCCTGCGCCAGCTTGACAGTGGCTTCGATGTTGATGCCGCTGAGCATGCCGTCGCGGCCAATGTCGGTGTAGATGATGGATTCGACGCCATAGTCCTCGAATTTTTTCCCCAGGTCCACCACCTCGTGACCGGTGAGCTTGCTCCAGCCGTCGGTGGCGACCTTGCCGTCCTTGGCGTCCAGGCCAACGATGATGTGGCCGCCGAAAGCGGTGCAGGCATCCTGCAGGAAACCGGGGTTCTTGACCGCTGCAGTGCCGATGATCACGTAACGTAAACCGGCATCCAAGTAGCGCTCGATGGTGTCGAGGTCGCGGATACCTCCACCCAGCTGCACGTCGACCTCGGCACCGACTTCCTTGAGGATGGCGCGGATCGCGGCCTCATTTTTCGGTTTGCCTGCGAAGGCACCGTTGAGGTCCACCAGGTGGACGCGGCGCGCGCCCTTGTCCACCCAGCTGCGGGCCATGGCCACAGGGTCCTCGCCGAACACCGTGGACTGGTGCATGTCGCCTTGCTTGAGGCGAACACACTGGCCGTCTTTCATATCAATGGCAGGAATCAGCAACATGATGGTCGTTGAGGTAGGAGCAGTCAGGGGTTCCAGGACAGGAAGTTTCGGTAGAGCGCCAGGCCCTGGTCGGCGCTCTTTTCGGGATGAAACTGGGTTGCAAAAATGTTGTCGCGGGCGATGGCCGACGCAAAACGGCCTCCAAAGTCGGTTTCGCCCACCACGTGTCGCGCATCGGCCGGGCGGGCGTAAAAGCTGTGCACAAAGTAATAGTAGGCGCCGTCGTCGATGTCTGTCCACATCGCATGCACTGGACGATCAACAATGCTGTGGAACACCCTGTTCCAGCCCATCTGCGGCACTTTGAAGCGGCTGCCATCTTCCTGCAGGCGATTGGCGAGGCGAAAGCGTTCGACCTTTCCGGGTATCAATGCCAGACCGTCGGTGGGCCCTTCTTCACTGGACTCGAGCAGCATCTGCATGCCCACGCAGACACCAAACAGCGGCTTGTTCGCAGCGGCGTGCAGCACGGCGTCTTTCAATCCAGAGGCCGCCAGCTCGTTCATGCAGTCGGCCATATGGCCCTGCCCGGGCAGCACCACGCGCTCAGCATCAAGCACGTCCTGAGCGCGGGAAGTCACCACGACATCGACGCCACTGTCGCGGGACACATGGATGACGGCCTGCGACACGGATCGCAGGTTACCGCTGCCGTAGTCCACCACGGCGACTGTCTTGGCTTTCATCAGAACCCGAGAGGAGGAAAACTCAGAGCGAGCCTTTGGTCGAGGGAATCACATCACCCAAGCGCTCGTCGCGCTCCAGCGCCATGCGCAGCGCGCGGGCAAAGGCCTTGAACACGGTCTCGGCCTGGTGGTGGGCATTCTCGCCATGCAGATTGTCGATGTGCAGCGTCACACCCGCATGGTTGACAAAGCCTTGGAAGAACTCATAGGTCAGCTGGGTGTCGAAACCCCCGACCATGCCGGCCTTGAACGGCACACGCATGTGCAAGCCGGGGCGGCCCGAAAAATCGACCACAACACGCGAGAGCGCCTCGTCCAGCGGCACATAGGCGTGACCATAGCGTCGGAGACCTTTCTTGTCCGCGACCGCCTTCGCAAAAGCCTGGCCCAGGGTGATGCCCACATCTTCGACGGTGTGGTGGCCGTCGATGTGCAAGTCGCCCTTGGCCTCAATCTCGAGGTCGATCAAGCCATGGCGGGCAATCTGATCGAGCATGTGGTCGAAGAAACCAATGCCCGTGGAGAGCTGAGCGCGGCCGCTGCCGTCGAGGTTGACGTGCACGCGGATCTGCGTCTCGGACGTGTTGCGCTGGACATCGGCCACTCGGGGACTGGTAGAGGATGGGTGGGTCATAGGCTGAGCTGCAGGGCGGCGATCATCTGCGTGTTCTCGTCGGGGGTACCCACGGTCAGACGCAGACACTGGGCCAGCAGTGGATGCATTTTAGAAACATTCTTCACCAGTACGCCGCGCGCCTTGAGGCCATCAAAGACGTTTTGCGCATCGGGCACTCGCACCAGCACCATGTTGGCGTCGCTGGGAAAGGGTATGACGCCCGGCGTGACCGCCAGCGCTGTGATCAGCCGTACACGCTGTTCGCGGATCTGCGCGGCCTGTTGCGCAAACACGTCGGCATGTTCCAGCGCGAACAGCGCGCACTCAGCGT
>JBIIQD010000068.1:0-9167 GCA_044342265.1 Hydrogenophaga sp.
GGTCTCATCGGCACGCAAAGTGCTCAGCTGGTCGTGCCAGAGCTGGGCGAGCTGGTCCATGCGCTGGCGGTGCTGCTGCTCGGCACGGTTGCGCTCTTCGTTGACCTGAGACTGCGCGGTTTGTACGCTGGCCAGCAGTTGGGTGGCGCGCGCCTCGAACCCGCTATTGAAACCGGCCAGCACATCGGCCTGCCCTTGCAGCAGCGCCTGGCCGCCCTGTTCGTGTTGGGCCAGGGCGCGGGTCCAGGTGTCGGCCACAGAAGTGGTCGCGGCGCTGAACTGGGCCGACAGACCGGTCAACTGGGTCTGCACCGCGCTGCTCACGCCTTCGTGCAGGCGACTGGACTCGGCGGCGATGCCAGCCATGGCCTGCTGCACCACCGGTTGCAAGCTCTCGGTGGCGGTGCGGGCGCTGGCGGCCAGGCTCTCGCGCAGGGACTGCTCCACGGACTGCGCCAGGGCGGTGTAGGCGGCAGCGGCTTCGCGCTGAAACTCGGACTGGCGGGCGAGCAACTGCTCGTCCAGCTGCTGGTTGCGACGCTCCATCTGTTCTATCAGTGTCTGCAGACGCTCTGCGGCGACGGGCATGGCCTCAGCCTGACGCTGCATGGCTTGGAAGTTCTGTTGACGCTGGTGCGCGGCCGAGAACGGGCGCAAGCTGGTGGCGATCAGCCCATCAAGGGAGCGCAGCGCCTGGGTGCGCTCGCGCCGCGTCAACGTGGCCATCAGGCCGAGCATGGCCGAGGTGGCGACACCGGCGACCGAGGTGCCGAAGGACAAACCCAGGCCTTTGATCGGCGCGGCCAGCGCGCTTCGGATGGCGTTGAGGTCGGCCGAGCCTTCGAGCGCGAACACCGCGCCTTTGAAAGTGACCACCATGCCCAGGAACGTGCCGAGCATGCCCAGCATCACCAACAGCCCCACCAAAAACGGGGCAAGTGCCAGGCCGGGGAAAGCGCCGCGTTCGCCTTCGACGCGCTGACGCACGGCGTTGCGCAGCGGGGCTGGCACGGCGGGCAACCAGTCCGAGAGCTGGGACAGCGGCTGCGGCACGTGGGTCAGGGCGGTATTGAGTGCGGTGGTGGTCCGGCCAAAACGGTGCAGCTCCCAGGCGCCACCCAGGTAGACCAGCCCGATCAGCACGGTCATACCCAACGCAAAGGCGCTGGTGCCGACAAAGCCGCTGGCGACCCAGGCGACAGCGCACAGTCCGACGACGAAGGCGCAGCCGAAAAGGGCTCTGTGGAAACGGTTGTTTTCTGCGGTCATGGTTCTAGCGATTCAATGAGGCCCATGACGGGCTGCAAACGCAGATCGAGCTCAGCGAGCAGGATCTGCTCGAACTCGGCGGCGAAGCGGTTCAGCCACTGCATGTCATCGGAGGGCTCAGCGGCTGCGGCTTGCTGGCGCATAGCCACAAAACGCGCTTTCAAAAAGGTTGGGACGGTGGCCAGCAGGCGCTCCTCGCGAAGGCCAAACAAGCCGTCCATCACAGCGTCGGTGGCGGCCAGCTGCGCCATCTCGGGGGTGGACTGAGCCAGTTGCTGACGCACATGTTCCCGCAACGCGTCAACGCTGATTTCCATGAGTCGCTGCAGGTCACCCAGTCGCTGATGAAACAGCGCGAATTCGGTGTCCAGGTCGCCTGGATCGTGCTGGTAGGTGGAGCGCGTGGTGATGGATCGGGTCAAGGTGGAGCGCAAGCGGTCCAACTCGATGCGAAGGCTTGCGTGGAGATGGCTTGGCTGCACGCGCAGAGCGCGGCGGTGGGCCGAGGCCCCCGCCGCAGATATGGCCGATTGCGCAGCGTGGAGCTGGATCGCCTCGTTCAGGTCAAGCCACTGGCCCAGGCGTTCGGCCACGTCTTGCCGAATCGGACCGGGCGGGGCTGTCTTGGGCAAGGCTGCACAAAGCTGGCGCACCAGAGGGGTGCTCGATGAGACGTCAAAAAAACTGGGCAACACAAGCGCACAGCACCACGGGGTGCCGCATTTGAAACAACTGGGAAGTGATGAACCCGGCCGCGAAGGGTGGGTTCCCGACCAACGGGTTCGCTGGCGGAAAGCGGCTATTAGAAACGATTGATCAACCGGCTTTGTAACCGGCGATGACCTGATGCGCCGCGAGCCTCAACGGCCCAGGCCCTTGAGGCGAGCGGGCTCGACGATCTCGATCCAGTAGCCGTCAGGGTCCTTGATGAAGGCGACGTCTTTCATCTTGCCCTGCTCGGGGCGCTTGACGTAGGAGATCTGGTTCTGGTCGAACCATGCGATGGCGGCATCCAGGTCGGGCACCGAGAAGCAGATGTGGCCGAAGCCCTGGGGCTGGGCGTTGCCGTCGTGGTACTTGAAGTCGGGGTCGGTCTCGGTGCCCCAGTTGTGGGTCAACTCCAGAATGCCTCGCTGTGCAAAGGTCCAGGCGGTTCGCTCACCGATGTCTTCGGGCGGGTGCTGGTCGCCGTCATCACGGTGCAAGAAGTACAGGGAGAACTTCATCTCGGGAAAGTCCAGCTTGCGCAGCACCCGCATGCCCATGACGCCGGTGTAAAAGGCCAGCGCCACCAGCGGGTCTTTCACCCGCAGCATGGCGTGGTTGAAGACGAAGCCCCGCGCAATGGCTGGAGCGGCGATGACGCCGGGGTGAAGTTCGGTGGAGAAGCTCATGGTGCAAGCCGATGGGCAAGGAGGGTTGTCATCAATCGACCGTCAGGGGGCGCGCACCTCGATGCGGACTTTGCTGTACCAGTCGGCCAGTTCGGTGATCTCGTCATCGGTCAGCGGGCGCGCAATCACGTTCATGACTTCGTGCTTGCGCGCACCACTGCGATACGCCTTGAGCTGGGCCACCAGGTACATCTGCGGCTGCGCGGCGATGTGCGGCGCATCGGGCGTGACACCCATGCCCAGGGCCCCGTGGCAGGTGACACAGAGCCCGGTTTTCACCGGGGCCTTGACCTGCCCGGGTTCCTGGGCACCCACCCCGCCAGCCAGGCCCAACAGGCCGACCAGAAGGATGGGCGCGCACTGCGCCCGCACGCCGCTGCGGTTCAGGCGCAATCCCATCACGGCTTGTAGGTGACGCGGTAGATGGCGCCCGCGAAGTCGTCGCTGATCAGCAGCGAACCGTCCTTCATCTGCGCCACGTCCACCGGGCGGCCACGGTACAGGCCGGTATCGGGGTCGAGGAAGCCGGAGGCGAAGACCTCGGTCTTGTCCGCACTGCCGTCGGCCTTCATCGACACGAACTGGATGTCGGCGCCCGTGGGCTTGGTGCGGTTCCACGAACCATGCGAGGCCACGAAGGCGCCACCCTGGTACTTCGCCGGGAACTGCTTGCCGGTGTAGAAGGCCATGCCGAGCTGCGCCTGGTGCGCCGGGAACTCGATCTGCGGCTTGGTCCATTGCGCCGGCGGGTTCATGCCCTTCAGGTCGGGCGCGGCGGCGGTGCCGGCGATCTGCACGTTGTTGCCGTGGATGAAGGGGTAGCCGAAATGCTCGCCCATCCTGGCCACGCGGTTCAGTTCACCCGGCGGGGTGTCATCGCCCATGCCATCGGTCTGGTTGTCGGTGAACCAGACGCTCTTGTCCTTGGGGTTGATGTCCATGCCCACCGAGTTGCGCACGCCGCGCGCCACCACTTCGCGCTTGCTGCCGTCGAAGGCGTTGAGCTTGATCATGCCGCCGATGCCCAGCTGCTCGTACAGCGCCACCTTTTCCTTGGGCTGCACGTTGTAGGGCTGGCCCAGGGTGATGTGCAGCATGCCGCTATCGTCGACCCGGCAGGTGCGAGCGCCATGGTTGTAGCTTTCCTCTTCGACCGGGATCAGCTTGCCCTGGCCCACCACCTCGATGACGGCCACATCGGGTCCTTCGTAGAAGAATTCGGCGGCCGGGAAGTTGAGCACGCGGTTGTGTTCGGCGACGATCAGGAAGCCGTCCTTGGTCCAGCACACGCCGTTGGGGTTGGTGAACTTCAGGCTGGGCGCGAAGCTCTTGACTTCATCGGCTTCGCCGTCGCTGTTGCGGTCGGTCACGGCCCAGACGGTGGTCTTACGGGTGCCGACAAACAACATGTTGGTGCTGGGCGCGACCGCCATGTGCCGGGCGTCGGGAACGATGGCAAACAGGTCGATCCTGAAGCCTTCAGGCAGCTTCACGCGCTTGAGGTTGGCGCGGATGGCGTCGGCGTTGCGGCCGGTCTGCGGCACCACCGGGATGTTGAGGTCGGTGGTGGCGACCTTCATCTGCTTGAGCTTCTCGATGTTCTGCTGCGCCTGCGCGCCCATGACCACGGCCGCCGAGATGGCGCCCAGTGTCCACACCTTCAACGTCTTCTTCATCTGATGTCTCCTCGGGTGGTTGGCCCCTTGCGGGGCGGGTTGCGGCCGACCGTTTCGCGCTGGTTCGGCCAGTGAAAAGATCGATACCTCAGACTCGCCTTCTCATCGACACCAGCTTGGGAGCGGACACCGCCGCACCCGGTCCGATGTGCGCAGCGGGCGGTTCGCAGCTTGGCTTTTCGCTGGTCTGCGCCATCTTCCGGTGCAGGTAGCGCATACAGGTCACGCGCAGGAAAGAAGCGAAATTGGGGACCTCGCCGCGGTGCGCCAGGATTTCACCGTGAAAGGACGCGATCAGCGCGTTGGTGGTGCACCCCTCTTCCATCGCCATTTCCGCCAGGATGTCCCAGGCCATGTTCTCCAGCCGGATGCTGGTGAGCACATTGCGGATGCGCACGGTGCGGCTGCGCTGCTCGTACTGGATGGGATCGGCCTTGACGAAAAACTCGCACATGGTTGTCTCCTCTGGTATTCAGATCACCGAAGCGCCATCCGCAACGCATGCCACGGTGCAAAGCCCACAGGCACCGAGGAACCGGCTTTGCCGGGCCTCAGGTGCCGCACCCCTTGAGGGGGGTGACGCGAAGCGGCGCGGGGGGTGCTTCTTCATATCGCACGCTGCATCATCTGCTCGGCGATGTAATCAGCCTGGCGGATGGCGAGGGTGACAATGGTGAGCGTGGGGTTCTCCGCACCTCCGGTGGTGAACTGGCTGCCGTCGCTCACGAACAGGTTGGGAATGTCGTGGGTCTGCCCCCATTTGTTGACCACGCCATCCTGCGGCCGCGCGCTCATGCGGCTGGTGCCCATGTTGTGCGTGCTCGGGTACGGCGGCGTGCGGAAGGTGCGGATGGCGCCGGCCGCTTCGTATACCCGCTCGCCCTGCGTGAACGCGTGGTTGCGCATGGCGATGTCGTTGTCGTGGTCGTCGAAGTGCACGTTGGGCGCGTAGTTGCCGTACTGGTCTTTCACGTTGGTGTTGAGCGTGACGCGGTTGGTCTCGCGCGGCATGTCTTCGCCCACCAGCCACATGCCAGCCAGGTTGGTGTAGCGGTCCATCCACCAGGTGAAGTCCGAACCCCAGCCGCCCGGGTTGAGGAACGCGGCCATGAACGGAATGCCCAGCGCCAGCGTTTCCAGCTCGTAGCCACCGGCAAAACCGCGCGCCGGATTGTGGGCCGCTTCGTCGCGCACGATGCCGGCCATGGTGGTGCCGCGGTACATGTGCACCGGGTTCTTGAAGGCGGCGTAGACGGAGCCGGTCATGTGGCGCATGTAATGACGCCCGACGTGGCCGGCCGAGTTGGCCAGGCCGTCCTTGAACATGTTCGAGGCCGAGAGCAGCAGCAGCCGCGGCGTCTCGATGGCGTTGCCAGCGATGCACACGATTCGGGCCTTCTGACGCTGTTCCTTGCCGTTCTTGTCCATGTAGACCACGGCCGTCACTTTGCCGGCGGCGTTGTGCTCGATACGGGTCACGTGCGACTGCGGACGGATCTCGAAATTGCCGGTGGCCTCGGCCTTGGGAATCTCGGTGTACAGCGTGGACCACTTGGCTCCGCTCTTGCAGCCCTGGAAGCAAAAGCCCAGCTGCATGCAGCGACCGCGGCCGTCGCGCGGCTGGCTGTTGATCGCCATGTTGCCGGTGTGCACCTCCTTGTAGCCCAGCTTGGTGGCCCCGTGGTGCAGCACCTTGTAGTTGTTGTTGCCGGGCAGGCCGGGGATGCCGTTGGTGCGGGTCACGCCCATCTTGTTCTCGGCCTTGGCGTAGTAGGGCTCCAGGTCCTTGAGGGTGATGGGCCAGTCCAGCAGGCTGGTGCCCTTGATGTCGCCGTAGACGGTCCTGGCGCGGAACTCGTGTTCCTGAAATCGCAGCGAGGCGCCGGCCCAGTGGGTGGTGGTGCCGCCCACCGTCTTGCAGATCCACGCTGGCAGGCCCGAGAAGTCCTTGGCCACGCGCCAGGAGCCGGAGGTGGTGCGGGCGTCGAGCCAGGCGAGCTGCACGAACGATTTCCACTCGTCGTTGATGAAGCTGGCCTGCGACTGCAGGGCGCCCGCTTCCAGCGCCACGACCTTGATCCCTTTCTGGCACAGCTCGTTGGCCAGGGTGCCGCCACCAGCACCCGAACCAATGATCAGCACCACGGAGTCGTCGGAAAAATCAAATGTCGCCATGTCTGCCTCTGCTCGGTTGGGTTTGCTTCAAGAAGTACGTGGCCTCAGCCCAAGAAGGGCGGCGGGCTGGCTTCTTTGCCAGGAGCAGGCAACCACTTGAGGTCCTGGAAGCCCCGCGTGATGTAGCCGCCTCTTTCCCAGGCCGAGCCCGGGTAGCCGAACACGGCGTAGGCCATGTCGTTGTCATACAGCGAGGTGACACACTGGCCGCGCACGGTGTTGAAGAAGGCCGTGCCTTCCATGCCGCGCACGATCTCCAGTCGTTTAACCGCACTGGCCTTGGCAAAGTTGCCACCTGCAGAGGTGTTGAGCCAGGCGATGCCGTCGCTCAGCATCTTCGCGGCGCCCGCGTCACCGCCGGCCTTGCCGTCCAGGTCTTTGGCGAGCAGCGCGTACACCGCGTCGGGCAGCTTCTCGTGCGGGTAGAGCACACGGCCCATCGCCATGAGCGTTTTGCCTTCGGCGGCGCTGAGTTTCTTGAGTTCCAGCGCCCAGGCAGTGCTGGGTGCCAGACCGGCCAGCAGGCTGCCGGTGGCCAGCGTGCCGAACAGGAGACCGGAACCCTTGAGGAAATCCCGCCGCGCCAGCGGCAGCTTTACGGGTTGGACTTCGCCGCTGTCTTCGCCGCAAGCGGAGGCCGCAGACGCGAGGTCTGCGATGGGGATGACGCGCATGTCTGTCTCCTGGTGGTTCTCTGGGCCCGGACCCGTCCGGTTCCGCTGGGGAACCCCAGTGTTGAGCAAAACATCACGCTTGTGGTGATAGCGGAATACATACCGGGCAAACCCTCGGTTGCAACCAAACGCTACCAACGTCGAGCCAGAATCAGGTCACCAGCACGGCCCTGAAGTCGTTGACGTTGGTGTGCGTAGGCCCGGTCATGACCAGGTCACCCAGTGGTTCGAAGTACCCGTAGGCGTCGTTGCGCGAAAGGTGCTCAGACACCTTCAACCCGAGCGATTGCGCACGGGCCAGAGTCTCCGGGGTGACAAGTGCGCCCGCGTTGTCCTCGATACCGTCAATGCCGTCCGTATCAGCGGCCAGCGCCCACACGCCGGCCTGCCCACCCAGCGCCTGGACCAGTCCCAGGCAGAACTCGCCAGCGCGCCCGCCTCTTCCTCTCTCCTGGCCTTCAGCGCGCGGGCGCACGGTGACGGTGGTTTCTCCACCACTCAGGATCACACAAGGCTTCTGGAAACCGTTGCGGCCCATCGCTGTGGAACGCGCCAACGCGGCATGCACCTTGCCGACCTCGCGCGACTCCCCTTCGATTTCATCGCTCAGCACATAGGCGTGCAACCCCAGTGCGCGGGCGGCTTCAGCGGCGGCGTCCAGGCTTTGCTGGGGCGTGGCGATCAAGTGCGTCTCGCAACGGGACAGGCGCGGGTCGCCCGTTTTAGGGGTTTCGAGCGCGCCGCTCTCCAGCTGCTGGTGCACCGCCGGGGGTACCTCGATGCCGTAACGGCGCAGGATGTCCAGCGCTTCGGCGCAGGTGGAGGCGTCGGCCACGGTGGGGCCGCTGGCAATCACACTCACGTCGTCACCGGGCACGTCGCTGATGGTGAGCGTCACCACACGGGCTGGCGCGCAAGCCGCCGCCAGACGTCCGCCCTTGATGGCCGAGAGGTGTTTGCGAACGGTGTTCATCTCGCCGATGTGGGCGCCACTCTCCAGCAACTGGCGATTGATGCGCTGCTTGTCTTGCAGCGTGAGACCGTCGCAGGGCAGGGTCAGCAGCGAGGAGCCGCCGCCCGAGATGAGGCACAGCACCAGGTCGTCTTCGGTCAGGCCTTCGGTGAGCTTCAGGATGCGCTGCGCCGCCGCCAATCCGGCCGCGTCGGGCACGGGGTGCGAGGCTTCCACCACCTCGATGCGCTGCGGCACGCCCTCAGGGCGCGGCGGTGTGTGGCCGTAGCGGGTGACCACCAATCCCGAGATCGGGGCATCAGCGGGCCAGAAAGCCTCCACCGCCTGCGCCATGGCGCCGCCGGCTTTGCCAGCGCCCAGCACCAGGGTGCGGCCCTTGGGTGGCTTTGGCAGATGCGCGGCAGTGTTGTGCAGCGGCAGGGCGCGCTGCACCGCCACGTCGTACAGGTGGCGCAGCAAGGCGCGGGGATTGTTCAAGCCAGCTTCGGCTTTGGGGGCGGTGTGTTGCATGGACGGAGTTTAAGGACCGGTGGGTCCGCCCGCCCCTGGCGGGTGTGTTTCACAGCTTGCCGGGGCCTGCGTTGGCTTGCACGTAGGCTTTCACAGCCGAGGTCGGCAGCGGCGGGCGGGGATGGCTCGGCGCCGAGATCGGCGGGCGCGCCATTGACGCTGCTGCCCACGTTGGTGAGCCGGGTACCGCCCTGCTGGATGAAGGCATGGCGGGCATCGCCATTCTGGATCTCAAAGACATTGTTCTCCGAACAAAAGGAGCCGTCCTTGCCCAGCGCCAGCGCACCACGGAAGGTGTGGTGCTGGGGCTCGAGCTTCAACACCGCCAAATGGTTTTCGCGGGCGTTGAGCTTGCCCGCGTCGCTGGCGAGGCTGTCGCTGCCACCGATGAGCGAGGTCTTGTCGTGGTCCTTGAACACGTTGTGGCTCAGGGTCACGAAGTCGGCGCCATTGGTGATGTCGACCAGACCATCGTGGTGCTGTACTTTTTGCTCGA
>JBIIQD010000069.1:0-9122 GCA_044342265.1 Hydrogenophaga sp.
TCCCAGCTGGCCTTGGCCACCTCGATGGGCGGCGGGAAACCGCTGCTCTTCTCGGCGCCCGGGTCCTTGCCCATCATCTTGGCGTACTCGATCTCCTCGGCCGTCATGCCGGACGAGGAGCCGCCGATGGAAGGCCCGGTGGTCCCGAGCTGCCAGGCGCCGATGAAGCACACGAACAGCAGCAACGACACCACCGCCGCGCGCAGGTTCAGACCGACGGTTTTCATGGTCAAGCTGCCTTGCTGATGGAGAAGCTCTTCAAGTACGCGTCGGGCTTGGCCGGGTCGAACTCCTTGCCCATGATGGTGTGCTTGGTGAAGGCGGGACCTGCCTTGAACTCCATGCCCAGTTCCTTCATGTGCTTGCGTGCATCGGTGATCAGGAACACCTTTTCGGCGATGGCCTTGTAGTCGACGTCGCCCTTCACATAGCCCCAGCGCTTCATCTGGGTGAGCATCCACACCGCCATGCTCTGCCACGGCATCGGGTCGAAGTCGGCGCGGTCGGGCACGTTCTGGATCTTGCCCAGGCCGTCGGCGAACTTGCCGGTCAGCACCTGCATCAACACCGCTTCGGGCTGGTTGAGGTACTGCGATGGCGCGATCACCTTGGCGATCAGTTCGCGGTTCTTGGGCTGGCGCGCCATGGCGGCCGAGGTGAGCACCGCGCG
The DNA here is from genome assembly GCA_044342265.1 of Hydrogenophaga sp. GTDB lineage: Bacteria > Pseudomonadota > Gammaproteobacteria > Burkholderiales > Burkholderiaceae_C > Hydrogenophaga. Next base: position 671 of record JBIIQD010000069.1, read on the forward strand.
GTACAGCGCGGCGAAGGTGTTGGGGTTCTTCTGGATGAACTCGGTGCTGGTGCCGAAGGCGCAGCAGGGGTGGCCGTTCCAGAGATCTTTGGTGAGCAGGTGGATGAAACCCACCTCGTCGAACACCGCGCGCTGGTTGAAGGGATCGGGGCCGAGGAAGCCGTCGATGTTGCCGGCGCGCAGGTTGGCCACCATCTCGGCCGGCGGGATCACGCGCAGCTGCACGTCGGTGTCGGGGTTCAGCCCGGCCTCGGCCAGGTAGTAGCGCAACAGGAAGTTGTGGATCGAGTAGTCGAACGGGATGCCGAACTTGAAGCCCTTCCAGTTCTTCGGGTCGCGGTTGTCCTTGTGCTTGAGGCTCAGGGTGATGGCCTGGCCGTTGATGTTCTGGATGGTGGCCACGTTCATCGGCGTGGCGGTGGAACCCAGCCCCATGCTGATGGCCAGCGGCATGGGTGAAAGGAAATGCGAGGCGTCGTATTCCTTGTTGATCATCTTGTCGCGCACCAGCGCCCAGCCGGCGGTCTTGGTGACTTCGACGTTCAGGCCCTGCTTTTTATAGAAGCCCAGCGGGTGCGCCATGATCAGCGGCGTGGCGCAGGTGATCGGAATGAAGCCAATTTTCAGGTCGGTTTTCTCCAACGGGCCTTTTTCTTGCGCCATGGCCTGCAGGCTGGCCACCGGCAACACGCTGGCAATGGCGGCCATGGCCGTGCCTTTGCCGACCGCGCGCAAGAAGCGGCGGCGCTCGTCGTCGTGCAGGAAGATGGCCTTGACCAGCGTGGCCTCGATGAACTCGTTGCTGTAGGCCTCGAACTCGGCGGTTTCGCTGCGGCGGCGCAGCTCGATGGCCGCGCTGTCGGCGGCCACCTCGGCGTGGTGGTCGGCCAGCGTGTGGTCGCGACCACAGCTGCACTTCATCATGAGCGGACGGTCGGCGTTGTAGGGGTCGAAAAATTCGGACATGGCGCGCACCTTGTGGGTTGAAGACCCACGGAGCATTGCAAGGCGCGGGCCAATGGATGGCCCATCGAGCGGTTTTGCTGGACGCGACCGCTTTTCGCAGGATTCCTGACGATGCTTTGTAGGGGCAGCCCTACAAAGTGAGGCCGCAGAGGCCCCAATCAGTCGCCGGTGCTTGAGCGGGCATGGCGTTCGGCGTACAGCGCCAACTCCACGTCGTTCTTGGTGCCGGTTTTGTCCAGGATTCGTGCACGGTAAGTGCTCACCGTATTGGGTGCCAAGCCCAGTTGTGCACCAATTTCGCTCACGGTCATGCCCCGTGTCAGCAGTCTGTAGACCTGGTGCTCGCGGTGCGAGAGCGCTTCGGGACCCGCCTGTGCGCCACCCCGCACCACGGCCATGGCCAGGGCTTCGGCGGTGCTGGGTGTGAGAAACACCCCGCCAGTCGCCACCTTGCGCACGGCGGCCAGCATGTCGTCGGGATCGGCGCTTTTGTTGAGGTAGCCGCTCGCGCCCAGCTTGATGCAGCGCACCGCGTATTGTTTTTCAGGGTAAGTGCTGAGCATGAGCACTGGCAACTTGGGGTGCTCGCGCTTGATCTGCTGCAACACGTCCAGCCCGTCGATGCCCGGCAGGGCGATGTCCAGCAGCACCAGGTCCAGTCCGGTGGGCCCGCCCAAGTCACTGACCCACTGCAACACGTCTGGCCCGGTCTGCGCTTCGCCCACCACCCGCATGTCAGGCGCATCGGCCAGGATCTGCTTGAGCCCTTCGCGAACGATGCGGTGGTCGTCGCCAATCAGCACGCGGATGGTGTGCGCCAAGGGGTGGTCACTCACAAGACCGTCCTGCCGCCGCCGCTCATGGCTTTGGCTCCACGGGCAAGGCCAGCGTGAGCCACATGCGCGTTCCTTGCCCGGGCGCGCTGTTCACGTCGATCTTGCCGCCAAAGTGGCGCGCTCGCTCGCGCATGCCCATCACGCCATAGGCGTCTGCCGCTTCGAAAGCCTGGGCCAACGCGCCAACGCCGTCGTCTTCCACGCGCAAAGACAGCACCGGCCCCGCCACCTCGATGACCACCCGCAGGTGACGAGCCCTGGCATGGCGCCCCACATTGCTGAGCATTTCCTGAAAGATGCGGAACACCGCCATGGCCAGCGGCTCGGGCAGCTCCAGCGATTCGTCCACGCTCATGCACCAATCAAGTGCCAGCTCCGCCGACTGCACGAATTCGTGCGCCTGCCACTCCAGCGCCGCCCACAAGCCCTGGTGGTCCAGGATGCTGGGGCGCAGGTCGGTGATGATGCGACCGACGTTGTCGACCGCGCTCTCGATCTGGCGGCTCATGTTCTGGCACTTGCAGCGCATGCGGCTGCGCATGTCTTCAGCCGCGTCGGGGCTGCGCTGCTGCTGTTCGGCCAGGCGTTTGTCCATCCAGTTGACGTCCATCTTGAGCGCCACCAGCAAGCTGCCGAGTTCGTCGTGCACTTCGCGCGCGATGCGCGTGCGCTCTTCTTCGCGCACCCGCTCGGACCAGGCCGCCAGCTCCCTGACCTGCTGTAGCGCGGTGGCCAGGTCCTGTGTGCGCACCACCACGCGCTGTTCCAGTTCGTCCTTTGCGCGCTGTAACGCATCGGCTGCCCGTTTGCGCTCGGTGATGTCCACGAAAGTGACCACGGCGCCACGCACCTTCGAGTCTTCAATCACCGGGTGGCTCGAGTACTCGACCGGGAAGGCCGATCCGTCGCGGCGCCAGAACACCTCGCTGTCGATGCGACACGGCAGGCCTCGGCGGAAGGCATTGAAGATCGGGCAGTCGGCCTCGGGGTAGGGCGCGCCGTCGGGGTGCGCATGGTGCGTCAGGTTGTGCATGTTGCGGCCGATCACCTCGTGCGGCTCATAGCCGATCAGCCGGGCACCCGCCGGGTTGATGAACACGCAGACGCCGTCCAGGTCGACCCCGTAAATGCCTTCGCCGGTGGAGGCGAGTAGCAAGGCGACCGGATCGCGCCAGGACCCGACCGCGGCTGAGCGGCCCGACTGAACAGTGGCGTTGAGGGTCATGGGACCCATTAAGCAATCGATGTGCCCGGATGGTGCGTAGGCCAAACGCCCCAAGACAAGGAAAGCCTGAGCGCCAACCTCGGCCTGGTCAACGCCGCCGAGCTAGGCCCCGGCAACGCCAGCCGCACGCAACTGGAGCCAAAGCGGGAGCGAGCCGGCCGCGTCAGGCGACCTGAACTGGGATCACCTTGCGCTGTGGCCGCGCTGGCTTCTCGGCCCGCGCACGCAGCTGCCCACATCCGCCGTCCACATCCTGCCCGGCGGACATGCGCAGTTTGGTCAGGATGCCGCGGCGGTGCAGTCGGCGCGCGATGTCGGCGGCCTTTTCCCAGCTCGGCCGCACATAGGGCATGCCTTCGGTGGTGTTGTACGGGATCAGGTTGAGGATGGCGTACTTGCCCGTGAGCAGGCGCACGATGCCCTCGATCTCGTCGTCGCCGTCGTTGATGCCGTCCAGCAAGGTCCACTGGTACTGGATGGGGTAGCCGGTGGCGCGCGCATAGGCCTCGCCGGCGTCGACCAGCTCTTCGGGCGAGAGCAGCGGTGCGCGCGGCAGCAGCTCGCGGCGCAACTCGGCCTTGGTGGTGTGCAGCGACAGCGCCAGCGCGGGCTTGACCGCGCCGCGCGGCAGTTCGTCGAACACCCGTGCATCGCCCACGGTGGAAAACACCAGGTTCTTGTGGCCGATGTTGCCGGCCGTGCCCAGCAGCTCGATCGCCTCCATGACATTGTCCAGGTTGTGGGCCGGTTCGCCCATGCCCATGAACACCACCTTGCGCACTGGTCGCCGCGCGCGGGCCAGCACCACCTGGGCCACGATCTCGGCGCTACCGAGCTGACGGATCAGCCCGGTGGTGCCGGTCATGCAGAAGCGGCAGCCGACCGCGCAGCCCACTTGCGTGGACACGCACAGGCCGGGCGTGCGGTCAGGCAACAGCAGCACGCTTTCGACCAGCTGCCCATCGCCCAGCCTCACCAGCAGGCGCTCCGAACCATCGTCGCCAGGGTGGGCCGATTCAAGTTGCGCCAGACTCGCCAGGTCGGCCTCCAGCCCGGGCAATGCTGCACGCAGCGCCGCCGGCAGGAAGTGCTCGATCTGCCGCTTGCCCGCCGTCTGCGGCAGGGCGTTGCTCCACAGGCGGAGCACGCGGTGTTCGTGTTTGGGCAGAGCGCCCAGCGCGCGCAGGCGCAGGCACAAGTCTTCAATACGCATATGGACATTGTCCCCCCAGCGCCGCTGCACGGCTTCCCTTCTCGCCTTGTGGTGTCGCAAATCGATCGACAATGATTGCCTCAAGGAGACCCCACGATGAAATCCGTGTCATTCATTCAGCGCAACACGCAAGGCCACTGGGTCGGCGACGGCTTCCCGGTGCGCACGCTGTTCTCGTACAACGACGACCCCGCTGCGTTCTCGCCGTTTCTCATGCTCGACTACGGCGGCCCAGTGGTGTTCGACCCGACGACCCAACGGCGCGGTGTCGGCGCGCACCCGCACCGGGGTTTCGAAACTGTGACCATCGTTTACGACGGCGAGGTCTCGCACCGCGACTCCACCGGCGCGGGCGGCACCATCGGCCCGGGCGATGTGCAGTGGATGACGGCCGCCTCGGGCATCGTGCACGAGGAATTTCACAGCGAGGCCTATGCCCGCAGCGGCGGGCCGTTCCGCATGGTGCAGCTGTGGGTGAACCTGCCCGCGCGCGACAAGATGGCGCCGCCCGGCTACCAGGGCATCACCGCCGCGCAGACACCCTCCGTGGCACTGCCCGATGGCGCGGGCACGGTGCGGCTGCTCGCCGGCACCTTCCAGGGCGCCACCGGCCCGGCCAAAACCTTCACGCCCATGCAGGTCTGGGACGTGCAGCTCAAGGCCGGCCACACCGTCACCCTGCCCGCCCCCGAAGGCCACACCACTGTGCCGCTGGTCTACCAGGGCCGGGTGAAAACCGCCGACGGCCAGGAAGCGGGCGACGCGGAAATGATCGTGTACCAGCGTGCGGGCGAAGGCGTGCAGCTGACCGCACTGGCCGACACCACGCTGCTGTGGCTGTGTGGTGAACCGATCGACGAGCCCGTCGTGGGATACGGCCCGTTCGTGATGAACACGGCCCAGGAAATTCAGCAAGCTTTCGTCGACTTCCAAAGCGGCCGCATGGGCCGCCTCTGACTCGGTCATCGGGCGGGCCAACTCACCGGTCGCCCGATCCAGCCGCATCGGCAGGGTACCCTGTTGCGGCAAAACTTCGGTGCATTCCGTCACACGCCGACAGCGGCCGAAGCGGCACAATGGAGCGATGTCCTTGTTCGACAAGCTGTTCGCACCACGCCACGACAACCACCCCGAGTCGCTCCTGCCCCAGGAGCGACAGGCGGCAGTGGCCAGGTCCACCGCCGCGCACCAGGCCGCTCTGCTGCTGCGTGCACCCAATGCGCTGGTTCAGCTCAGCGAACGGGAAGCTCTGACGGTGATTGGCTTCATGTCGCCGCGACGGTTTCCCTCAGGGACCGCGATGATCCGACAGGGTGAGACCGGGGACACCGGGTTCATGGTGCTGGTGCTCGACGGCGAGGTCACCGTGGAGAGCCTGCGGGCCAGCCGGGCCAGCCCGGTCACGCTCAGCGTGCTCGGCCGCGGCAGTCTGATCGGCGAGATGGCGCTGGTCGACGGTGAAGCCCGCTCGGCCACCTGCACGGCGAGCACCGACGTGGCCTGCGCGGTCCTGACCCGGGAAGCGCTGGAGACCCTGATCGAGGAACAACCATCCACTGGCGCCAAGCTGATGACCGCCATCGCGGTGCGCCTGGCAGAGCGCCTGCGCGAGGTCAGCCAGAAGCTGCAGGTCACCACCAAGCTGGTGCAGACGCTGCAGCAGGAGATTGACGTCCTGATGCCGACACCCGATCGACGCAAGCAGTAAGGCTGCTTGGCGCTGGAGAGGTCAAGCCAGCAGTTCGATCTCGCCGTAGTGCAGGCGCACGACGCCACGCGTTTCCAATGCCTTGAGTGCCTTGTTCACGCTCTGGCGGCTCACGCCCATCATGCGGGCAAACACCTCCTGACCCAGGCGGATGCGTCGTCGCGGCACTTCGCGGCTGCCATAGCCCTGTGCCAGCAGACGCAGTCGGCGCAGCAGCCGCTCTTCCAGCGGCAACACAGCCAGCTCTTCCAGCACGGCAAACGTTACGCGCAGCTTGGTGCAGGCAAGCCGGGCGAGGTCGCGCCAGTGGGCAGGGTGTCGGTCCAGCCAGTCCACCAACGGATCACGCGGCACCACCAGCACATGGGTATCGCCTTCGGCAACGGCATCGTGGGTGCGGGGCAGACCATCAATCAGGCCGATTTCGCCGAACCACTGGTACGGCTCCAGAAAGGCCAGCTCTGCGGGCTGGCCTTCGGGCTGTATGGCGCCGATGTGCAGGCCACCGGCCGTCACGCAGCACAGACCGTCGGCCTGTCCGCCACGCGAAAACAGCGACTGTCCGTGAGCCAGCGGGCGCATGTGCCCCAGCTGGAGCAAGGCGTCCTGCAGCGGCGCCGGGCAGGCGGCGAACCAGTCGTCGCTCGCCAGGGCGGTCCGCAACGCGGCGGGCACAGTTTCTGGAGAAGGCATGGGATGGGGCAGACCCGCCGCAGCCCGGCAGGATTGTCGAAATTTTGACAGACAGGCGGCTTCTGAAAGCGCATTCTCCTGGCTTCCCCAAGAACAAACCGGAGACCGCCATGGACAACGCCACTCGCCAGCTGGTGCAGTACGCGCACTGCCACCGCGACCCGCGCAACATCGCCACCCACTACATCGGCATTCCGTTGATCGCCTTTGCCATCGCGGCGCTGCTGTCGCGCGCCCGGCTCGACCTGGGCGGGCTGACCCTCAGCGCCGACTGGATGGTCTGGGCGCTGGCGACAGCCTGGTACCTCACGCTCGGCCAGCGCACACTGACCCTGACCACCGCTGGGGTGCTGGCCGCTCTGGTGGCGCTGGCCCACCCGCTGGGCGTCGCGCCGCTGGACACCTGGCTCGGCTGGAGCCTGGGCAGCTTTGTGGTCGGCTGGGTGTTCCAGTTCGTCGGTCACTTCTGGGAAGGGCGCAAACCCGCCTTCGTGGACGACCTGCGCGGCCTGCTGATCGGCCCGATGTTCGTAGTGGCCGAGCTCGGGTTTGCACTGGGCGCGGGCCGCGGCCTGCAATCGGCCATCGACGCCGCCGCCGGCCCGGTGCAGCGGCGCAGCCCCGCCCAGCGGCAAGCGTGAGCCAAGGGCGCCAACCCTCTCGCCGAAACAGCCACGTCCCATGGCCACACCGACACCGGCCTCGCCCCGATCATCCGCCTGAACCACGCCTGCACCGTGCTGCCGGCGACGCTGTGGGAAGGCGCGTCGGCGGCGGCCGGCAACTCAGGTGTTGGGCGCGGTCTTGGCGCTCCAGATCATGGTGATGACCAGCACGCCCATCACCACACCCAGCGACACCGCCACCGGGATCTTGAACACATCGATCAGCATCATCTTGGTGCCGATGAACACCAGGATCACGGCCAGGCCGTAGTTCAGCAAATGGAAGCGGCTGGCCGCGGCCTGCAGCAGGAAGAACATGGCGCGCAAGCCGAGGATGGCGAACACGTTGCTGGTCAGCACGATGAACGGATCCTTGGTGATGGCGAAGATCGCCGGGATCGAATCCACCGCGAAGATCACGTCGGTCAGGCCCACCATGGCGATCACCATCAGCAGCGGCGTGGCGATGCGCTTGCCGTTTTCAATGGTGAAGAACTTCTCGCCGTCGTATTCCTTGCTCACCGGCATGATGCGGCGCAGCAGTTTCAGGGCCGGGTTGTCGTCCAAGTTGGCTTCGGAATCCGCACCCATCCACATCTTGATACCGGTCAGGATCAGGAAGGCGCCGAACACATACAGAATCCAGTGGAACTGGTCCAGCAGCCAGGCACCCACCAGAATCATGATGGTGCGCAGCACGATGGCGCCCAGAATGCCGATCATCAGCACCCGTTTCTGGTACGTGGGCGGTACGGCGAAGTAGGTGAAGATCAGCAGGAAGACAAAGATGTTGTCCACCGCCAGGCTCTTCTCGATCAGATACCCGGTGAGGAATTCGAGCGCTTTCTCGTTGGCGACCTCGACCGAACCGGTGGTGTCCTTGATGGCCCACCAGAACATGGCGTTGAACAGCAGACTGACCGCCACCCAGGCCAGCGACCAATTGAGCGCTTCCTTGACGCCGACTGCGTGGGCACCCTGCTTGGAGAGCACGACAAAATCCACGAACAGGGCGATGAGAACGACAGCGATGAAGACGCCCCAGAGCCACAGGGGTGCGATGGTATCCATGAGTGAAAAGACCTTTTGAAGGACGGTGTTGATCGGAAGAAGAACACCCTCCAAGGTCTGGCCGGAACCGGGCTT
>JBIIQD010000070.1:0-9071 GCA_044342265.1 Hydrogenophaga sp.
GCGACTCCAGCCGGTCAAGCTGTTCGATCAGCTCCTCCAGCGGCGGCGGCGTGTCACCACCGTCGATGACGCGTTGCTCGATGCTGCGCAGCTCGGCGTACCAGCGGAACACCCGCGAGCGAATGCGGAAGGTGTACAGCGGCGGCACCACGCGAGACAGCGGCAAGGCCAGCGCAAGGATCAGGCCCATGGCCAGCCACATGCGCTCGACCAGGTTCGCCAGCCAGAACGGCAGGTAGCGCTGCAAGAAAGGTGGGCCACTTTTGATCGCCCGAACAGCTTCGGGTGAAATCGGCACTTCACTGTGCTCCAGGCTCGGGTATTCACGGGCGCGGTTGAACCAGCTGCCGCCGCTGTGCAGGCTGGTGGCGGATTGCGCAAACAGTTGCAGGATGGCGGGATGGGTCTTGGCTCCGGCCAACAAGCTGGTGGTGGAGGCAACCAGATGCATGTCGCGGTCAGGGATGTTCTTGGACAGATCTACGACGCCCTGGGGCATCACGACCGGCGTGAGGTACCCGAAGCGGCGTGAATAGGCCTCAGCCTGACTGAAGTCCAGCAGCCGCACGCCCGGTGACTGCAGCAGCATCTGCACCATCAGCGACTCCGGCGCCGAGGCAAACACCAGCGCGTCGATGTCGCCTTCAAGGAACGCCACGGTCGCAGGCGTCTGCTCGAGTTCGCTCATCTGGAGTTGCTGGCGGTCGATTCTGTTGACATCGAGCAGTGTCGAAAACAGGCGCGGCACACCACTGCCGGCTGTGCCCACGTTCACACGCCATCCCGTCAGATCGCTCAGCGACTGAATCGACTCACGCTGCTTGAGGCGCTGCGCCGAATCTTCGCGGTAGAACAGCCACAAGGGCTCTACAAACAGACTGCCCAGCGAGCTGATCGCTTCTTCATCGTCGTAGCCGATGTCGGCACTGCCGCCCTGGACAAACCCCAGATCGGCCTGGCCAGTGCGCAGCAGTTCCAGGTTGGCCGAAGAGCCCTGTGAAGGCAGCAGCTCAACGGTAATGCCGAAGCGCGAAAGCGCCTGCGCGTAGCGTTTGCCAAATTCGTCGTAGGCGCTCTGGGCCGGGCCGGTGGCGAGTACCACACGTTTGGGCGGGTTCGGGTCGAGCCACCAGTAGGCCAGCGCGAGCAGCAGCAGCGTGAGCAGCAGAAAGGGCCCAATCGACGCCAGCAGGTCGCGCAACGACAGCAAGGTGTAGCGGATGTTGTGAGGCATCCCGCTACCTTAGCATGCAGCCCCGACCTTCCAGATGGTCAGAGTCTCGCGGTTTTGTGTCGTTTGGGGCCGGGCTTACATACGGAAAATCTGCACCGATTCCTTCATCACCTTGGCCTGTTCCTGCAGCGCGGTGGCGGCAGCGGCGAGTTCCTCGACCATCGCCGAGTTTTGTTGTGTGACCGAATCGAGTTGGCCCACAGCCTGGTTGATTTGCGCCAGTCCCATCGACTGCTCCTGTGAGGCGCCGGTGATTTCACTGATCAAGCCATTGACCTGCTGCACCGCGGTGACCACGTTGCCCATGGTCTTGCCAGCGTTTTGCACCAACTGGCCGCCACGCGAGACCTGACTGGCCGATTCATCGATCAGCGCCTTGATTTCCTTGGCTGCAGTGGAGGTGCGTTGCGCGAGGCTGCGCACCTCGGCGGCCACCACGGCAAAACCACGGCCCTGTTCACCGGCCCGGGCCGCCTCCACCGCCGCATTGAGGGCAAGGATGTTGGTCTGGAACGAGATGCCTTCGATCACCTGGATGATCTCTCCGATGCGACTGGACGAGCGGCTGATCTGGTCCATGGTGACGATCACGTCGCCCATCGCATGGTTACCCTCACTGGCCACGCTGGCCGCGCGGCCGACCAGCACGCCTGCCTCGCGTGCCGAGTTGGCGCTTTGGGCCACCGTGCTGGTGAGTTCTTCCATGGAGGCCGCCGTTTGCTCTAAGTTGCTGGCCTGCGCTTCGGTTCTGGCCGAGAGGTCTTGGTTGCCGCTGGCGATCTCGTTGGATGCGACTTGCACGCCCTCGACCTCGTGCCGCACATCGGACACCACCGCTTGCAGGTTCACGTTGAGCTGATTCAGTGCGCGCATGAGACCGCCAATCTCGCCGCTGGACTGGCCATTCATGCGGGCCGACAGGTCGCCCGCCGCCATGAGGTTGGCAAAGCCAATGGCCTGCTCCAGCGGCCCCACCATCATTCGACGCAATACCGCTGCGACTCCCAGTGTGATCAAGGCGGTCAACCCGAAAGCCGCCGCATGAACCCACTCGGGCATGCCTTCGGTGAAGTGTTCAAGAGACTGCACGCCAAAGGCCAGAGCAAGCAATATGGCGACGAGCTTTTTTCCCAGTGACGGGCGCAACCAGTTGCCCAGGTGACCGCGCAAACCCATGTGCACCACCTGACCACCGCGCAAGCCTATGCTGGGCTGGCCCGACTCGGCCTCGCTGCGCATGCGGGCATAGAGCTTTTCGGCCTCCTGCACCTGTTCGCGTGTGGGCTTGGTGCGTACCGACATGTAGCCCACCGGCTGGCCGTTTTGCATCACTGGTGTGGCGTTGGCCATGACCCAGTAGTGGTCGCCGTTTTTGCGCCGGTTTTTGACCAGCGCCGACCATGGGCTCCCGCTTTGCAATGTGGCCCACATGTCCCTGAAGGCTTCGCCGGGCATGTCGGGGTGGCGCACCATGTTGTGGTACTGCCCTATCAGTTCTTCGCGGCTGTAGCCGCTGACCGAAACGAAGTTGGGGTTGCAGTAAGTGATCCGGCTTTGCAAATCGGTGGTGGACACCAGAGTTGCATCGTCAGGGATGACATATTCCTGTTGGGTGACAGGCAGGTTTTGGCGCATGGTGGGTTTCTTTCCGCAGGGTAGACCTCTGACATTTCGACCAACGGGCTGCTAACTTGAAACCGCGGGTCTAGAACTTGTACTGGTTGGTCGCGATGGAAAGAGTCTAGGTTGGCTGGGCGCGCACAAACGCTCGAACAGCCCTTGTAATCCTGGGCTGTTTCAGCAATGGGTCGTTTGCAAGCTTCCAGCGCCAGGGCGAGGGGCAAAGCCCCGCCAGCGCCGGGCTACCCGTCGCGCCCGTCAGGGAATCGGCTCAAAGTCCGACGCGGTGTAGGCGCCGTTGATCTTCTCGGCAACGAACCGGATCTTGTCGCCGGGCTTGAGCGCACCCAGCTGCGCAGGGTCGCGCACCTGGAACACCATGGTCATGGGTGGCATGTCCAGATTGGGAATGTCGCCATGCTTGAGGGTGATCTTGCCGGCGCGCGCGTCGATCCTGCGCACCTCGGCCTCCACCTTGGGCGGGGCTGCGGCCGTGCTTGTGGTGGCCGGCGCGGCGCCGGCCGGTGCCGCGGGCGTCTGCGCCTGGGCGAGCAAGCTGGCCGTGAAAAGGGCGGCGGCGGTCAGGCCGACGGCCACGCGTTGCCAGGATGTGTCGAAGGCGGTTGGTGTCATGGTGGTGCTCCGGTGAGGTGTTCAGCTGCGAAAGTACGACTGGTAAACCCGACTGCTGCCATCGTGCAGCACGAGCACCACGTCATGCGCGTCTTTGCGGGCACCGTATTCGGGCCCGTCCATGCCAGGGCTGCCCACCGGCATGCCGGGGACAGCGATGCCGATGGCCTTGGGTTTTTCGGTCAGCAGGCGGCGGATCTCGCGCGCATTCACATGGCCTTCGACCACATAACCGGCGATCAGCCCCGTATGGCACGAACCGTACTTGGCTGGCAGACCCAGTCGCTGGCGCACGGCGGTGTTGCCGGTGTCAAAGGCCTGGACCTGGAAGCCGTCGCGTTGCAGGTAGGTGATCCAGTCGTTGTAACAGCCGCAGTTGGGGTCTTTCCAGACTTGCAGCACCGGCAGCGGGCTGGCGGCGGGCTGAGCGGCTTGCAAGGGCAGGGTGGTCATGGCCGCCCAGGCGGTGGCGGCGTGCAGCAGTGAGCGTCGTTGCATGGTGGGTGATCTCTGGGTGGTTGATCAATCAGGCACGGGGTTTGACGCGGATGGTGCCGCGCATGCCCGCTTCAAAATGGCCTGGGATCAGGCAGGCGAACTCAAAGTCGCCGGGTCGATTGAAGTGCCAGACGACGTCGCCGCTGCGCCCCGGGGACACGTGGGCCATGTAGGGTTCCTCGTGCTCCATGTTGGGGTGCTTCTTCATCAACTCGGCGTGGGCTCTCAGCTCGTCGGGAGTGCCGATCACAATCTCATGCATGACCTTGCCGCGGTTGACCGCCCGCAGTCGCAGCACCTCCCCCTCGCGCACGTCGATGTGGCTGGGGGTGAAGCGCATGTCATCGGTCATGCGAATCTCGATGCGGCGTTGGGCTTCTTTGGGCTCTGCGGCGATGCCCCAGGGCTTTTGTTTTTTCACCACAGGTGCTGCGGAGCCTCTTTTGCCGTGGTTCTCGCCGTGGGCGCTCGCCCATTGGGGCATCAGGCACGCCAGCGGAGCAAGGGCCACAAGGCAGATGTGTTGGCGACGTGTGTTGTTCATGGGGTGCTCTCGGCGTTGGGTGGGTGTCAATGCGCGTGCCCGCCGCTGCCGGTGGGCTTGCGCGCGGTGGCGCTGACTGTTGGCGGGCTTTGCGGGTTGGGGGTCGACGTCGCGGCCGGTTTGGCCGATGCCACGGGGCTGGCAGACGAAGCGGCCACCTCGCGCGATTGCGTGCCGGGCGGCATGGCATACCAACCCGGGTCTTTGTAGTCGCCGGGCTTTTGGTCAGCGCGCACTTTGAGCAGGGTGAACATACCGCCCATCTCGATCGGGCCGTAGGGGCCAGTGCCGGTCATCATGGGGAAGGTGTTGTCGGGCAGTTCCATCTCCATCTCGCCCATGTCGGCCATGCCGCGCTCGCCCATCACCATGTACTCGGGCGTGTGGCGCTGAATCTTCTGCACCAGGCCGCGGTGATCGACGCCGATCATGGTTGGCACGCTGTGGCCCATCGCACCCATGGTGTGGTGGCTCTTGTGGCAGTGCATGGCCCAGTCGCCGGGTTCGTCGGCCAGGAACTCGACCTGCCGCATCTGGCCCACCGCCACATCGGTCGTCACCTCCGGCCAGCGCGCGGTCTTGGGCACAGGGCCGCCGTCGGTGCCGGTCACCTCGAACTCGATGCCGTGGATGTGGATCGGGTGGTTGGTCATGGTGAGGTTGCCAAAACGCACCCGCACCCGGTCACCCAGACGCGCCACCAGCGGGCTGATGCCTGGGAACACCCGGCTGTTCCAGCTCCAGATGTTCTGCTCCAGCATGGTGTTGACCTGCGGCGTCATGCTGCCGGGCTCGACGTCGAACGCGTTGATCAGGAAGCAATAGTCGCGCTGCACCTCGTCGATCAGCGGGTGCTTGGCCTTCGGGTGCGTGACCCAGAAGCCCATCATGCCCATGGCCATCTGCACCATCTCGTCGGCGTGCGGGTGGTACATGAAGGTGCCGGGTCGCTTGGCTTCGAACTCGTAGACAAAGGTCTTGCCCGGCGGTATCTGTGGCTGGTTCAGGCCGCCCACGCCGTCCATGCCGTTGGGCAGGCGCTGGCCGTGCCAGTGGATGGTGGTGTGCTCGGGCAGGCGGTTGGTGACGAAGATGCGGACCTTGTCGCCTTCCACCACTTCGATGGTCGGGCCTGGGCTCTGGCCGTTGTAGCCCCACATGTTGACCAGAAAGCCGGGCACCATTTCGCGCACCACGGGTTCGGCCACCAGGTGGAACTCTTTGAAGCCGTTGTTCATCCGCCAGGGCAGGGTCCAGCCGTTGAGCGTGACCACCGGGTTGTAGGGCCGGCCAGCGCCGGTCACGCCAGGTGGCGTCCAGGGCGCGGCGGTGTCGGCTGAGGTCTGCTGCACGGCCTCGGGGATCGCCGCAAGGGCGGCGCGGCCCACGCTGGCAGCGGCAAGCGCGGTGGCGGCGCCGGTGAAAAAATGGCGTCGTTGCATGTCAATGGTCCTTGGCTGCGGTGCCGGCCTGGGCCGACGGGGCACTGGTGTCAGTGGCGCGATATGGACCACCTGCTAGCAGCAGTTGCCAGTCCAGCAGGGCGGTCCAGTAGGCGTGCCTTGCCTGGGCGGCGGCAGTGGTGGCGGCCAGTCGTTCGCGACCAGCGTCGAACAGCTCCCAGGTGCTTTGCAGCATACCGTTGTAGCGCAACTGGGTTTCCTGCTCTTGAGCGCTCACGAGTGGCAGCAACACGGTGCCAGTCTGCTGCGCCAGTGCGTGCTGGTCCAGCAGCCGGCCCCAGGCTTCGCGAGCCTGCGAGCGGCGCTCTACCTCAGCACGCTGCAACGACGCGACGGCTTCTGCGGCTTCTGCGAGCGCATGGTCTCGGCCGATCCTGACGTCATCGAGCACCAGCGCTTGGGTCGGCAGAGCGCCTTCAGGCAGGGTGCTCGCGAGGCGCTGCCGGGTGTCGGCGTGGGCCTGCAGGCGGTCTGCGGACACGGCTCGCTGCAGTTGTGCGGCCTGCATGCGCAGTGGCGCCAGCGAAGCGTCTGCAGCCAGCACGCGGGCCGCGACCTCGTCCAGGTCGATGGTCTCCACCTTGGCCGGTGGCGCCACCAGCTCGGTGGGTAGCCGTTGCGCCAGACGGTTCACTTCTTCGGCGCGCGTGATGCCCAACTGGCGCGCCAGCTGCTCGTGCGCCATGCGCTCGGTCTGACGGGCCTGACGCAGGGCCGACTGCTCGCGGGTCTGCGTGATCTGCTCGCGCATCCACCGCGCGCGGCTCCAGTTCCCGGCTTGCACCATGCGCCGCCCCAGCTCTGCGCCGTTGTCGGCGAGCTCGCTGCGGGCCAGCTGGTGCCGAGCCATTTGCGTGGCCAGGACAGCGTCCAGCCAGGACTGGCGCGTCTGCACCACAGCCGCAATCAGCGCCTGGTGCCTGGCCCGTTCGACCAGCGGGTTGAGCGCAGGCGGATTGAACAGATGGGGTTGCAAGGCCAGCGCTGTTTGCACCGCTTTGTCCATGCCAAGTGGCACAACGTCGACGGGTTCGGGCGGGGCTGCAGCCGCCGTGGCGGACTGTCGGCGTTCCCACTGCAAGAGGTCGATATGACCACGCGGGAATTCGCCCACCCGCTCATTGAGTTCACGCCAGCGTTGCAACGCTTCGGTCTGCTCCGTGCTGGGCGCTGTGGGCAAGGCAGGGCTCTGGGCCACGGCTGGCCACAGTGGCCAGACCAGGACCGCGATGGCGGGCCAGGCCCGCGCAATTGGCATCATGTGCATCTCCTGAAATCACGGACCGGTGCACACACGCTGGGCAGCGTGCAAACGCACCACGGGTGGGTGAACTCAGGCGATGGGGGGCTTGTGCCCTGGGCGGGACAGTGCGCTGTCAAAGCGCACAGGACCGTCGGTCTGGCGGGCTTGGGGCAAGGGTCCGGTGTCCACACCGAGGTGGATCGCGGCCGTCATGGCCGGGCCGTTGCAGATGTCGCACAGCGAATGCGAGCTGATGTCGCTGCTAACCGTCGTGGTGTCGCTCGCCCCGTGCAATGCCACCGCCCCCAGACCGTGCTCGGCACAGTGCGCGTCGATGCCTGACGGGGTCATCATGGCGAACGTCATGGTGTCACCCGCCCATGCCCGCCAGGGCAGCAAGGCAATCAGGAGGATGAGGAACCAGCGGCGCATGGGAGGAATGATACGCCCTGCAATGAAAAGTTCACATGGGTGCCTGCGCCAGCTCCCTCTTTGGGGGCAGCGACCCGCGCGGCGGCGGGACGTAAGGACTCAGTGCCCCAGGATCTTGGACAGAAAGTCCTTGCTGCGGTCGGTCTGCGGGTGGTTGAAGAACTCTTCGGGCGTGTTCTGTTCCACCACCTGGCCCTGGTCCATGAAGATCACGCGGTCGGCCACCGCCTTGGCAAATCCCATTTCGTGGGTCACGCACAGCATGGTCATGCCCTGGTCCGCCAGGCCGATCATCACGTCCAGCACTTCCTTGATCATTTCCGGATCGAGCGCCGAGGTGGGCTCGTCGAACAGCATGATCTTGGGGGTGAGGCACAGCGCGCGCGCAATGGCCACGCGCTGCTGCTGTCCGCCCGAGAGCTGCAGCGGGTACTTGTTGGCGTGCTCGGCGATGCGCACGCGCTCCAGCTGCACCATGGCTTTTTCAATCGCCACGTTGCGCGGCAGCTTGGCCACCCAGGTGGGCGACAGGATCAGGTTCTCCAGCACGGTCAGGTGCGGGAACAGGTTGAACTGCTGGAACACCATGCCGACCTCGCGGCGCACCTTGTCGATGCCTTTGAGATCGTCGCCAATCACGGTGCCATCGACCGTGAGTTTGCCTTCCTGGTATTCCTCCAGCGCGTTGACGCAACGGATCAGTGTGGATTTGCCTGAGCCGGAGGGTCCGCAGATCACGACCTTCTCGCCCTTGGCGAAACTGAGGTTGACGTCGCGAAGCACGTGGTAACCATTGCTGGCGTACCACTTGTTGACGCCATTGAACTGGATGATGGGGGCTTCTTGTTGGGACATGAATGGCTTTCTGGAGGTGTTCTGTGCTCAGCGGACTTTGCTGACGGCGGTTCTTTGCTCGACCCAGAGCGAATAACGCGACATGGCAAAACAGAACACGAAATAGATCAGGGTGATGAAGAAGTAGGCTTCCAGCTTGAAGGGACGCCAGTCGGCGTCGGCGTTGAGTGCCAAGGCCAGCGCGCCGGTCAGCTCGTACAGCGAGACGATGGTGACGAGCGATGTGTCCTTGAACATGCCGATGAAGGTGTTCATGAGCGAGGGCACGACCATGGACAGCGCCTGCGGCAGCACGATCTTGCGCTGGGTCTGCCAATAGGTCAGCCCCAGCGTTGCAGCGGCTTCGGTCTGGCCTTTGGGCAGGGCCTGCAGGCCGCCGCGCACCACCTCGGCCATGTAGGCCGCCGAGAACAGGGTGATCGCCACCAGCACCCGGATCAGCACGTCGATCTTCACGCCTTCGGGCATGAACAGCGGCAACATAAACGAGGCCATGAACAGCACCGTGATCAGCGGCACGCCGCGGATCAGCTCCACGTACAAGGTGCA
>JBIIQD010000071.1:0-9070 GCA_044342265.1 Hydrogenophaga sp.
GCGATTTCAGCCGAAAGCAGTTCTACTCGCGCCAACACATGCTGTGGTGCCATACGCTCGGCAAGCTGCGGAGTGACAATATACGGCGTCTTCCCTTCCACCGTCAGCTCAGGCGAGACATCGAGGCACTGGGGCGACGGCGTGGCATCGGATGACGAAGCCATCAGAAGATCACTCAGGAAAAAGGTGAGATACCTGCCGTTTCTCCCTGGCACGCAGAGCACGTGCGCGACCCGAAGCGCCTCTCCGCAAAGGGCCATTAACGCTACCACGTCGCGCCGACTCAGCGAAGGCATGTCCACCTGAAACAGCTCAGTCACAGCCTCCCGCAGCACCGCCTGGGCTTGGTTGGACAACGTCGAATCCAACCACTTCAGGGACTTTCTATCGAGCGTCGCAACCTGTTCGCCCGATGCATGTAGGAATCGACCATCCTCGAGTTCGGCCTTGAATTGCCCGCCCTCACAGAGTTCCCAACGGTAGATGATCCGACCTGAAACGACGCGTCCTTCCCTGTTGGCGTAAGCATTGGCCACGCGGGCATATGCTGCCGAATCCGTGCCCACTGCTGGAATATCTTCAAAGAAACGTCGCCAGGGAGCTGGGAGGGAAAGGGCTGGCATAGAAATGGACAACCTCGGAAAAGTGGTGAGAGCAAGTGCGGGCCTGGGGGCTAGCTAGGCTTGCTCGGCTCGAATGTTACCCAAGCCGCCGTTCGGGCCGATCCTGCACGCAAGGTAGCACCAAAAGGTTGACAGTAGGCATGAGACTCCGTCGCCAAGGCCACATCCGCTTGCGAACGAGAAACAAAAAAAGCTCCCGAGGGAGCCTTTTTTGGGGCGGTCGGCCCGCAGGCCGTTCACACCGGGGTCAATCAGACCTTGGCAGCCTTCTTGGCCAGATCGGTGGCCTGCTTGGAAGCAGCGGCGAAGTTGGCTTGGGCAGCGGCGGTGGCTTTCTTGATGGCGGCCTGCGTCTGCTCAACAGCCTTCTGGCCGTTGTTCAGGGCGCTCTGGAAAGCGGCGACTGCGGTTTCGGTACCGGCCGGGGCGTTCTTCACCATTTGGTCAACCGACGCGCCGATGGCCTTCTGCGCTTCGGCCATCTTGGCTTCGAGCTGTTTGGTGAAATCGGCGCTGCCTTCGGTGGCAATGCTTTGCACGTGCTGGAAGTAAGCGACAGACTTTTCGGTCATGGGCTGGAAGAAAGCGGTCTGCAGGGCCATGAATTCCTGGGGCGTCTTGGCGGACATGACGGCTTGGGCGTAGCTGAAAGACTCGCCCAGGGCGGCCTTGGAGGCGGCCATGTTCAGGTCGACCAGTTTTTCCACGCCAGCGTAGGCCTTCTTCGAAGCGCTTTCCAGGGCTTCCAGGTTGGACTTGTTGGCGGCGGCGAATTGCTCGGCTGGGTTGTTCATTTCGGGTTCCTTAAGGTGGGTTGAGACATCGGCGCCGCTTGAGAACACCTCGACCTCGCGGGAGAATGTTGCAGTGCAGCATGAACGTGATTCTACGGGTAATCCCGAAGTTGGCAAGTGCTTTTGTTGCATTGCAGCAAATTTAGAGGGGCTTCCCCAACGGATGACAATAGCGGCATGAAACCCGCCTTCCTTGGATTCTTCGTGGCCGCTGCACAGTTGCTGCCGTTGGCAGTCTATGCACAGTCGCTGAACCTGGGGTATGCGAGCGTGTCGCAGCAGGAACAAGGCGTGACCAGCCTGTTCTATCCGACGCTGGAGCCCGAATCGACGCAGCAGCGCGGACCGTTCACGCTGAGCTGGGCGGACGGTGCCAGACCTGCCCCAGCCAACGGCAAGCGTCGCCTCATCGTGATCTCGCATGGCTCAGGCGGAGCGCCCTGGGTCCATACCGATTTGGCGCGTGCGCTGGTGCGGCGCGGTTTCGTGGTCGCTGTGCCTCAGCACGCGGGGGACAGCCTTGGAGACGATGCGGAGCCTGGGCCGCAAAGCTGGAAACGGCGGCCAACCGAGGTCAGTCACGCGATCGACTTGGCGCTGGCGATGCCATTGTTCCTGGAGACCTTGGACCCGAGCCGGGTCGGTGTGTTTGGAGGCTCGGCAGGCGGCCACACGGCGTTGTCGATGGCGGGCGGGGTCTGGTCGCCGGCACGGTTCCGTGACCACTGCCTGGCGCACATCAGGGAGGACTTTTCCTCTTGCGTGGGGTTCACGACTTTGCTCACAGGCGGTCTACTCGACAACGCCAAGCTCTGGTTGGCCAAGCGCGTGATTGCGTCGCGGTTCAGTGACGAGACTCCACAGTCTCACCACAACCCACGGGTAAAAGCCGTGGTGGCAATGGTGCCGTTTGCGGCGGACTTCGACCCTGCGTCGCTGGCAACACCGCGTGTGCCGCTGGGGCTGGTCACAGCGGTCAAAGACGTCAACCAGGTGGCGCGTTTTCACATCAACGCCATCAAGGCCGCCTGTCTGCCCCGATGCACCGACCTCATGACTTTGCCAGAAGCCGGTCATGGCGCCATGTTGTCACCACTGCCGCCGTTGACACCAGGAAGCATCGCTCATCAGCTCCTGGCCGATCCACCTGGCTTTGACCGCGCCACCGTGCTGCCGCAGATCAACGCACGCATTGCCGATTTTTTTGCGCGGCACCTGGCCGACTGATTTCACATGCATCTGCCTGGCAGAGAGCTGGGGATCGCACAGACCCTGCCGCCCTTGGCATTGCACGCTTCGACAGCAGAAGCCTCCGCAGCAGCCTGCGTGCCACCCGTGGCGACGCCGGTCACCAACGGCTCGCCGCCTCCGACCGCGAGCGCGGCGCAGCTGCCTTTGCCAGAAAACTCCTGCAGGACGGTGCAAGCCCCGCCTCCGCAGCGTTCGATTGCGGCAGCATTGGCCTGCGCCTGGGTGGCAAAGCTGACCACGATGGCGGCCGAAGGTCGAGAGGGTTCCCAGGCGATGGCACCGAATGGCGTTGGCTCACTATTGCCGCCACCGCAAGCGGCCAATGCACCCGCAGCCACCGCCGCGATACCCAGAAGTTTGAAGATTGTTGTCATGGTCGTCTTTCAGATTGAAAACAGGGCAAAAGCGTAGCACGGACCAATCGACGCGCTGCGCCCGTCAGAACCAGGTCGTCACAGCGTCTACCACCACGTAGCCCTCATCGACGATGGGCAGCCAGCGCCATTTGTCAAACGTGGTGCAGGGGTGTGAGATGCCACTGGCCACGGTCTCGCCCAGCGTGGGCCATTCCGCTCTGGGCGCCGCAGCGTCAAACCGCAGGTAGGCGTGCTGGTCGTTCAGCGCATCGATGCGCCAGTGCGAAGGCACGGGCTGCGGCGCGCCGCCCTGGCCATCGGCGCGCCAGATCGGCATCGGCAGGTCGAGGTCGTAAGACACATCCCGCTTGCCCATGCTGAGCAGCGCCAGACCCGGCTCGGGCTGGCTCTGCACGCAGGCCAGCAGCTCCAGCGCGGGCTTGAAGGTTTCCTTCAGATTCAGGCGCTCGCCGACGCAGCACAGGTAGCGGGTGTAGCGCTGGTGGTCGTGGGTGAGGTAGCAGCCCGAGCGCAGCACGCCGCGCACCGGGCGACCGAGCACGGGGGTCAGGCGCTTGGCCACCAGATCAAAAATGGCCGAGCCGCCGGCGGTGAGGATGATGTCGTCGTGCGCAAACCAGCCTTGGGCGATGGCTTCTCGCGCGATCGCGTCCACCCTGTCCATCAGGTCTTTGACGGTAGCGCGGTCCTTGGCGTGGTCGCAAAACGCGGTCGTGCCTTCATAACACTCAACGCCCACCAGCCGCAGCACCGGGCTGGCGGCGATGCGCTGCGCGGTCTGCCGCGCAACATCGGCGGTGCGGGTGCCGGTGCGTTGCCCCGCGATGCCCAGCTCCAGCAGCACCTCAAAGCGGCCCTCGAACGAGCGCTCGGCAGCCCAGGCCTCGATGGCATCGACCTGCCCGAGCGAATCCACCAGAAACATCGAGCGCAGCGCAGGCCGTTCGGTGTGCAACAGCGCCAACGCGTCCAGCTCGGCGCGCTGGATCACCTGGTTGGCGATCAGCAGCACCGGCACGCCATGGCGCGCGCCGACCGCCGCCTGGAACACGGTGGCAAAGCTGATGCCCCAGGCCCCGGCATCCAGCTGCATCTGCCACAGCTCGGGCGACATGCTGGTCTTGCCGTGCGGCGCGAGAAACAGCCCGCGCTGCGCGCAGAAGTCGCGCATCCAGTGCAGGTTGTGCTGCAGGGCCGACTGTTTGAGCACCGCCAGCGGCAAAGACAGATCGCCGTGCAGCAACTGCCAGCCCTGCGCCGGGATCTGCTCACGGGTCAGCGGCGCCGCACCGGTCGGAAAACCCTTGAGGTGCGGGCCGAAGTCGGGCATGAGACCTCAGCCCTTTTTCTGCCGCGCCGCTGCGCGCCGCACCTGGCGGCTTTGTTGGGCCAGCTCGCGTTCGGCCTTGGCGGCTTCTTCAGCGGCGCGTTTCGCCTGGAGGCGCTTGCCGACGAAGCGCGCCACAAAGAAGGTGAGCCCGAAACTCACCAGCAGCAGGAACATCCCGGTCGCGTCGTTGAACATCATTCCACCCTGGTGATGCGGTGGGGTTTGAAGCCGAGATCGGCCGCCTTGCCTTTGCGGCCGCGCAGGGCACGGGCGTTGTTCAGGCTGCGGATCTCCAGCGTCTCGTCGCGCTCTTTGCCGCCGCGGCCAATGCCTTCGACTTTCACGCTGCGGGTGTAGGCGCAGGCGCCGGCCAGCGTGTCCTTGGGTTCCAGGTCGATCAGCATCAGGCCGCGACCGCCCTTCTCCATCAGCTTCAGCTCGGCGATTTCGAAGGTGAGGATGCGGCCGCCGGTGGAGGCGCAGGCCACGTGCGTGGCGGGGGCCAGCGGCTGGCCTCCCGACGTGTTCGCGGCGTGCGAGGGCGCGCAGATGGTCTCGCCCTCGCCCACGCTGATGAAGGCCTTGCCCGCTTTCTGGCGCGAGACCAGGTTGTCGACCGTGGCCAGGAAACCGTAGCCCCCGGTGCCGCTGAGCAGCAGCGTGGCGTGGGCTGGACCGGCAAAGTAATGCAGCGGCTGCGTGCCGCTTTCCAGTTCGATCAGTGACGTGATGGGCTGGCCGTCGCCACGCGCGCCGGGCAGGCTGGCCACCGGCACGCTGTAGACGCGCCCGTTGTTGCCGAAGGTGATGAGCGTGTCCACCGTGCGGCATTCAAAGGTGCCGTACAACCCGTCACCCGCCTTGAAGGCGAAGCTACCCGCCTCGTGGCCATGGCCGGTGCGCGCGCGCACCCAGCCCTTGCTGGAGATCACCACCGTGACCGGCTCGTCCACCACCTTGATCTCGGCCACGGCCTTTTTCTCGGCCTGGATCAGCGTGCGGCGCGGGTCGGCAAAGGTCTTGGCATCGGCCTCGATCTCCTTGACCATCAGCCGCTTCAGACTCGCCGGGTTGGACAGGATGTCTTCGAGTTTGCCCTGCTCTTCGCGCAGCTCTTTGAGTTCCTGCTCGATCTTGATGGCTTCCAGCCGCGCGAGTTGGCGCAGGCGGATCTCCAGAATGTCTTCGGCCTGGCGGTCGCTGAGCTTGAAGGCTTCGATCAGCGCGGGCTTGGGCTCGTCGCTGTGGCGGATGATGCGGATCACCTCGTCGATGTTCAGCAGCACCAGTTGCCGGCCCTCCAGGATGTGGATGCGGTCCAGCACTTTTTGCAGCTTGTGCTGGCTGCGGCGGGTGATGGTGGTCTGGCGGAACGCCACCCACTCCTCCAGCATCTGGCGCAGGCTCTTCTGCGTCGGCCGGCCATCGAGCCCGATCATGGTCAGGTTGATCGGCGCCGAGCTTTCCAGGCTGGTGTGGGCCAGCAGTGCGGTGATCAGTTCCTGCTGCTCGATGCGGCTGCTCTTGGGTTCAAACACCAGGCGCACGGCCGCGTCTTTGTTCGACTCGTCCCGCTGCGTATCCAACACCATCAGCATGCTGGCCTTGAGCTGCGTCTGCTCCTGGCTCAGTGCCTTCTTGCCAGCCTTGACCTTGGGGTTGGTGATCTCTTCGATCTCTTCCAGCACATCCTTGGTACTCACGCCGGGCGGCAGTTCGTTCACCACCAACTGCCACTGCCCGCGCGCCAAGTCTTCGATCTTCCAGCGCGCGCGCACCTTGAGGCTGCCGCGGCCGCTTCGGTAGGCGTCGGCGATGTCGCCCGCCGGGCTGATGATCTGGCCGCCACCGGGGTAGTCCGGCCCGGGCAGGAGGCTCAGCAGATCTTCATCGCTGAGCTTGGGGTTCTTGATCAGCGCTACGCAGGCGTCGGCCACCTCACGCAGGTTGTGGCTGGGGATTTCGGTGGCCAGGCCCACAGCGATGCCGCTGGCGCCGTTGAGCAGGTTGAACGGCAGGCGCGCGGGCAACTGTTTGGGTTCTTCGAACGAGCCGTCGTAGGTGGGGATGAAGTCCACCGTGCCCTGGTCGATTTCGTCGAGCAGCAGGCCGGTGATCTTGGACAGGCGCGCTTCGGTGTAGCGCATGGCGGCGGCGCCGTCGCCGTCGCGGCTGCCGAAGTTGCCCTGGCCGTCGATCAGCGGGTAGCGCTGCGAAAAGTCCTGCGCCATGCGCACCAGCGCGTCGTAGGCCGCGCTGTCGCCGTGCGGGTGGTACTTGCCGAGCACATCGCCCACCACACGGGCGCTCTTGACCGGCTTGGCCGCCGTGTTGCCCGAGAAACCCAGGCCCATCCGGTCCATGGCGTACAGGATGCGGCGCTGCACCGGCTTCTGGCCGTCGCACACATCGGGCAGCGCGCGGCCCTTGACGACCGAGAGCGCGTATTCGAGGTAAGCGCGCTGCGCGTAGGCAGCGAGGTTGTCGTCACCCGGGTCGGTGGCGGTATCGGGGGTGATCAGGTCTTGGGTCATGAAAGCACAAACGGAAAAATCGGCATGATCAATGGGCGGTGAAGCACGGCGGCGGCGCCGACGTTGTCATCCGCGGCCAGGCGGGCGCACAGGCATCAGCGACGGCGCGGGCTCGGGGCGCGACTGACTCACGGTGCGAGGCAGCTTGAGGCTGCCATGCAGCTCGGTCACCTTTTGCACGTAGCTGATCGTTTCGGGGTAATTGGGAATACGTCGGCCGGCCTTGAGCACGGCGCCTTCACCAGCGTTGTAGCCGGCCAGGGCCAGCCTCACATCTCCGTTGAAATGCTTGATCAGCCAGGCGAGGTAACGAGATCCGGCCTGGATATTGGTGCGCGGATCGGTCAACCGCTCGCTCACACTCAGCGCGCCTTGCGGTCGCACACCGAACCGCTCGGCGGTGTCCGGGATGAGCTGCATCAGACCCACAGCGCCTTTGGGACTGACTGCCTCGGGATCAAAACCCGACTCGGTCGCGATCACCGCCTGCAGCAGCTCGAACTCCACCCCGTGTTGACTCGCCGCCTCACGAATCAGGTGGCGCACCGCCTTGAAGCGGGTGGACAGCTCCATTCGCGTCACGGCGGACGCTGAGTAACTGCTCCGGCTGCCGCTGCCTGGCTTGGCGATCGGACCGCCCATGCCGGAACCTCGGTAGAGCAGCTCGTAGCGGTTGGTGACCTGCCGGTCAGAGTAATGCGTCACGCCCTGCTTGTCGCGATACGCCCAGATCTCGGCCTGGACCGGCGCGGACACGGCAACCATCGCCGCCATGGCCAGCAAAGTGAACGCCCTCTTCCCCATTACACATCCACGTCCACGGTGTCACCGTGGAGTTCCATGAGTTCGCGCCGGGCCGCCGCCTCGCCTTTTCCCATGAGCTTGGTGATCAGCGCTTCGGTGGCCGCGAAATCGAGTGCACCAAGCGTGACCTGCATCAGGCGGCGGGTGTCGGGGTTGAGCGTGGTGTCCCACAACTGCTCGGCGTTCATCTCGCCCAGACCCTTGAAGCGGCTGATCTGGCACTTCTCGCGGTTCACGCCGTCTTTTTCTGCTTTGTCCAGGATGGCGTGCAGCTCGCCGTCGTCCAGCGCGTACTGCTTGAGCGCCGGCTTCTTGCCTCGCGCGGGTACGTCGACCCGGAACAGCGGCGGCCGCGCCACATACACATGGCCGGCTTCGATGAGCTTGGGGAAATGGCGGAAGAACAGCGTGAGCAGCAACACCTGGATGTGCGAGCCGTCCACGTCGGCATCGCTCAGGATGCAGACCTTGCCGTAGCGAAGACCACTCATGTCAGGTGTGTCCAGCGGACCGTGCGGATCGACACCAATGGCAACCGAGATGTCGTGGATTTCGGTGTTGGCGAACAGGCGGTCGCGCTCCACTTCCCAGGTGTTGAGCACCTTGCCGCGCAGCGGCAGCACCGCCTGGCTTTCCTTGTCGCGGCCCATCTTGGCGCTGCCACCGGCCGAGTCGCCCTCGACCAGGAACACCTCGTTGTGCGCCAGGTCGCGGCTTTCGCAATCGGTCAGCTTGCCGGGCAGCACGGCCACGCCGGAGCCCTTGCGTTTCTCCACTTTCTGCCCGGCCTTCTGCCGCGTCTGCGCCGCCTTGATCGCGAGTTCGGCCAGCTTCTTGCCGTAGTCCACATGCTGGTTGAGCCAGAGTTCGAGCGCCGGGCGCACGAAGCCGCCGACCAGGCGCACCGCATCGCGCGAGTTCAGGCGCTCCTTGATCTGACCCTGGAACTGCGGGTCCAGCACCTTGGCGCTGAGCACATAGCTGGCGCGGGCAAACACGTCTTCGGGCAGCAGCTTCACGCCCTTGGGCAGCAGCGCGTGCATCTCGATGAAAGCCTTGACCGCCTGGAACAGGCCATCGCGCAGACCGCTGTCGTGCGTGCCGCCCGCGGTGGTGGGGATCAGGTTCACATAGCTCTCGCGCACCGGCTGGCCGTCTTCGGTGAAGGCCACGCACCACGAAGCGCCTTCGCCGTCGGCAAAGTTGTCGTCCTTTGCGTCGGCAAAACCTTCGCCTTCAAACAGCGGGATCACCGGATCACCGCTCAGCGTCTGCGCCAGGTAGTCGCGCAGGCCGGCCTTGTAGAGCCAGACCTGGGTGTCTCTGGTCTTCTCGTTCACCAGCGTGACCTGCACGC
>JBIIQD010000072.1:0-8980 GCA_044342265.1 Hydrogenophaga sp.
CACCACGTTCACCCCGCCACACTCCTGTCGACCCACGACACCACCCGCGTCGACGACCTGCGCATCGGCGCGGTCCGCCCGCTGATCACGCCCGCGCTGCTGCAGGAATGGCTGCCGACGCCGACAGCCGCGCAGGCGCTGGTGGAGAGCAGCCGGGCCGCCATCTCGCGCGTGTTGCACGGGCAGGACGACCGCCTGATCGTGGTGGTCGGCCCCTGCTCTATCCATGACCACGACCAGGCTGTGGATTACGCGCGCCGCCTGAAGGCACAGGCCGATGCGCTGGCCGACGACCTGCTTGTCGTCATGCGCGTGTATTTCGAGAAGCCCCGCACCACCGTCGGCTGGAAGGGCTACATCAACGACCCGCACCTGGACGGCAGCTTCGCGATCAACGAGGGCCTGGAAATGGCGCGTCGGCTGCTGCTGGACGTGCTGGCGGTTGGCCTGCCGGTCGGCACCGAGTTCCTGGACCTGCTCTCGCCGCAGTTCATTTCCGACCTGGTGAGCTGGGGCGCGATCGGTGCGCGCACCACCGAGAGCCAGAGCCACCGCCAGCTGGCCAGCGGCCTGTCCTGCCCGGTCGGCTTCAAGAACGGCACCGACGGCGGCATCAAGGTGGCAAGCGACGCGATCCAGGCGGCGCAGGCACCTCACGCGTTCATGGGCATGACCAAGATGGGCCAGGCCGCGATCTTCGAGACCCGCGGCAATGCCGACTGCCACGTCATCCTGCGCGGCGGCAAGGCGCCCAACTACAGCAAGGCCGATGTTGATGCGGCCTGTGCACTACTCAAGGCGGCGGGTTTGCGCGAACAGGTGATGATCGATGTCTCGCACGCCAACAGCAGCAAGCAGCATCGCAAACAGATCGAAGTAGCCGCCGACGTGGCGGGGCAGATCGCCGCGGGCGACGCGCGCATCACCGGCATCATGATCGAGAGCCACCTGTTCGAAGGCCGTCAGGACATCGTCGCTGGTCAGGCGCTGCTGCTTGGCGTCAGCGTGACCGACGCCTGCATTGGCTGGGACCAGACTGTGCCCGTGCTGCAAAGCCTGGCGGGGGCGGTTCGCTCTCGCCGCCGGCAATAGTATTTCCGGCCGGGCCGCTCAGCGCGGCTTGCGCGGTGCCATCGGGCCACGGCCTTCGATGTGGCGGAAATTGATGCGGCCCTTGGTCAGGTCATAGGGCGAGAGTTCGAGCGAAACCCGGTCACCCGCGAGGATGCGGATGTGGTTCTTCTTCATCTTGCCGGCGGAGTAGGCGATCAGCTGGTGACCGTTGTCCAGCGTGACGCGAAAACGGGTGTCGGGCAGCACCTCGTTGACGATGCCCATCATGTCGATCAGTTCTTCCTTGGCCATGCTGCGGTTCTCCTGGAGACGTTGGATTTGGTTCAGTTCGGGTAGGGCGACGGGCGGGCGGCGTCTCGCACCCAGTCGATGCCCTGGGCCATGGCATAGCTTGCCGCAGCTTCGTGGGTCGAGAAATCTTCGGTAAAGCGCATCACGCGGTCGGTGCAAGCGCTGCCGGAGCTGCTCGCGATCGATACGAAAGCCGCAAAGCGGCCATCGGCCAGGGCCCTCGGATTCGCGCTGATGCGGTAGCGCCCCATGGTCAGGGGTGCTGTGTGAGACAGGGTCCGCGGCTGGGCAGCAGAAAAAGAAAACGGTTGATTCATCAAAAAACTTCAATGGGCAGGGATCGCGGCATACACCGCCAATCCGACAATGCCCGGCGTCTTGGCAGCCCCAGGTGCCGAGGTGCCCGACTGCATGGACCAGCGCCGACCAGACAAAGTGTGTCAGGACGGGCCTCTGGTGCCAGCCCTCGGCAGGGGCATGGAAACAGCAGCAGGGAAGAAAGGGTGCGTCGCCAGTGAACCGCACAGGGGCGGGAGTGGCTTGGCTCGCGTTGGAGGGGCTGGACCGACCCCACCCTCTGCCGGGGTGGTGGCCCACAGCATTCACTGCCAGAGCCTGGTTTGTCGCCCAAGGCGAAGTTGTGAATGTACCACGATGTGGAAAATTTTGCCAATGAGGGGGCCATCAACGCCCACAGCGCAGGCGGAACTGCTTGTCTCGATAGCCCTGACGCTCGCCTTTGACCCGGTTCTGCTCACCGGGAGACAGCGCATGCCGGGCGTAGGCATCCAGGGCGGCGATCTGCTGATCCAAGCGCTTGCAGTCACGGGCTTTTTGCTGGGCCGCGTTCACCGGCGCCGGGGGACCGACCTCCACCGAGTGGCTCGCCGGATTCCCCTGACGGGTCGGTGATTTGCGGGTCTGGGCAAAGGCGATCTGGTCGGCCAGCGACAGGTCGGCTGGCACGGTGTGCAGGCTCACCACATAGGCCCCGCGGTGCTGACAGTGCACGATGGACCAGAACTGGCCCGCACCCTTGCAGCGGTACAGGGTGGCGCTGCCGGCGGCGGATGGGAGCTTGAGCGGCTCTTTGGTGTCAACCAGGGATTCGCGCATGCCTTTGGGGCAGGGCGCATCGGTGTAGGTCACTTCACCCACTGCGTTCGCACAGCGTCGAACGCCTTCGGGCTCGGGAACCGGCTCAGGCAGTGTCGCCGGCACGGGCAGCGGAATGGGCGGCCGGGCCGCTTCGAGTGCTGCCCGCTTGGCTTGGGCCTGACGTTGCCAGCCCCATTGGGCCAACGCGAACAGGCCAATGACCGCAATGGCAACCAGCAAACCCATGGTCAAACCGCTGACGGCTTCTTGTTTTCGTGGGCGAACATCAGATCCTGTGCCTGATGACTTCGGCACCGGCTGCATGAAGATGTACGGATCGGGTCCTGTTTGGTTGAGGACGGGATCCTGCTGGTCTTTCATCGCCCGCCGCGCCCCTTCACTGCTCGACCACGGTCTTGACCATCTGGCCCACGGCAGGATCGCTGCGACCCCAGGTGCCATTGAGCAATTGCAGCCGTTTTTCCGGCACCGGAGACTGGCGCGCCAGCTCCGCGAAACCACCGCGCGGGAACGGCACGGCCTTCACTTGCCAGGGGCGGGCCGCCTGCTGGTCGGCCGTCGTCATGGCGCGGAAAGACTTTTCGGCAGCCATCAGCCCGGGCATGGCGCGGTTGCGTGCGGCTGCATCGGCCGCCAGGTACAGCATCACAAAAGTGTTCTGCTGCGGCCCGGTCACCACCGTGGCCTCGATCGGCTGGGACTGTCCGTTCTGTTCCTTGCGCGCGCCCACGAAATGGGTCGCTGCAAAGCCATTGATGTTGCCTCGCGTGACCTTGCCTTCGCTGGGCTTGAGTCCTTCCCGAATGATGTCGTCGTGGCTGGTGCCGGCCTTGGCGGGTACCGCCACCATGCGCAGGGCGGCGTCACCCTGTGGGGCTGCGAAGGTCAGGGCCTCGGGCTCGTTCTGAATGCGCCAGCCGGCAGGCGCCGTCATTGCCAACCCCAATCCTGAGTGGAAAAAGTTCTGACCGCGTGTGAGACCCTGTTCCGGGCTTTCGCCAAAGCGCATGCCCTGAATCAGCTCCAGGAAGCGCTGTGCGCCGTCAGAGGCGAAGCTTCCCTGGTACTTGGCCGCGTTCTGACTGATCGCCTGCAAGCGCTGGTCGTTGCTGGGGTGAGAGGCGAGCCAGTTGTCGCGTTCGGGGGCTGGCTGGCCGCTGGCGCGTGCCTCTTCAGCGGCGAAGGCTTCCTGCAGCTTCAAGACCCTGATCACGTCGATCATGTTGCGGGGGTCGTACTGGCTGCGCGCCAGGTACTCGGCGCCTAACGTGTCGGCCTGCAGTTCCTGTTCTCGGCTGTACTTGGCGACATAGCCGGCCGCCGCGCCCTGCGCCATCTGGCCCAGCAGCTCTGTGCCCCCGGACATGCCCGCCTTGCTCTCCAGCACCGCCCCCAGCACCGTCGCCGCCAGCACGCCCAGGCCAGCGTTTTGCGCCCGCGTGGCCCGCTGGGCGCCATGGCGGGCGGTGACATGGCCAATCTCGTGGCCGATCACGCCAGCCATGTCGGCCTCGCTTTCCATGTAGGCCAGGATGCCTCGGGTGATGTAAACGTAGCCGCCAGGCAGCGCGAAGGCATTGATCTCCGGGCTGTCGAGCACGGTAAAGGTCCAGGGAATGTTGGCGCGATGCGACTGCCTGGCCAGTTTCTGGCCAATTTCGTTGACGTAGGCCTGCAAGCGGGCATCAGGGTAGACGCCGTACTCCTTGAGCACATCCTCGTGCGCCTTTTTGCCTGCAGCCAGCTCAGAGCGCTCGTCCATGGCGGTGCGCTCGGTCTTCCCCGTGACGGGGTTGACGACCTGGGTGCCACAAGCGACCAACAGCCAGGCGGACAACAACAGAGGAAACAAGCGCTGAAACATCAATGGCTGTAACTTCAATTGGTTCTCCCCAAGCGATGGGCGCGCGGGCCAAACTGGTTCAGACGGTCAGACTCATTTGCGATCCGGCAGTTCGATCTTGACCTCCAGCACTTCCAGGTCGTCCTGACGCTCGAGCTGGACCTTGATGTCGTCCGGGTTGATCTTGATGTACTTGCCGATCACCGCCACGAGTTCGCGCTGCAGCGCTGGCAAATAGTCGGGCTCGGCGGCGTTGCGACCACTGCGTTCGTGCGCCAGGATGATCTGCAGCCGCTCCTTGGCGACGCTGGCGGTCTTCTTTTTCTCACCCAGAAAAAAGGACAGGAACGACATGTTCATTTGCTCCCGAACAGGCGCTTGAAGAAACCGGGTTTCTCAGCATCGATGAAGCGCAGCGGCTTCTCTGCACCCAGAAAGCGGTCGATCACGTCGCTGTAGGCTTCCGCCACGTCGGTGCCCTTGAGGTGGATCGCGGGCGTGCCCTGGTTGGAGGCGGTCAGTACGTTCTCGCTCTCCGGGATCACACCGATGAGCTTGATACGCAGAATGTCCTGGATGTCTTCCAGGCTGAGCATCTGGCCGTCAGCCACGCGGGTGGGGTTGTAGCGCGTGATCAGCAGGTGTTCCTTGATGGGTTCTTTGCCATCGATCGCACGGCGGGTCTTGCTGCCCAGCATGCCCAGGATGCGGTCAGAGTCACGTACCGAAGATACCTCGGGGTTGGTGACGATCAGCGCTTCGTCGGCGAAGTGCATGGCCATCAGGGCGCCGGTCTCGATGCCTGCAGGCGAGTCACAGACGATGTACTCAAAACCCATCTCGCTCAGATCTTTGAGAACCTTCTCCACACCGTCTTGCGTCAATGCGTCTTTGTCACGTGTCTGGCTGGCGGCCAGCACGAACAGGTTGTCGCACTGCTTGTCTTTGATCAGAGCCTGGTTCAGGTTGGCTTCGCCGTGTATGACGTTGATCAGGTCGTAGACCACGCGGCGCTCGCAGCCCATGATCAGGTCGAGGTTGCGCAGTCCGACGTCGAAGTCAATGACAGCGGTCTTGTGGCCGCGCAGCGCGAGGCCCGATGCAAAACTGGCGCTGGTGGTGGTTTTGCCCACGCCGCCTTTGCCGGAGGTGACGACAACGATTTTGGTCATGAGACGGTTTCCTTCAGGGTCAGGGATTCAGGGGATCGATGACAAGCTTGTCACCCTCAGGTCCAGGCATCAGGCGCACCTGTGCCGGGTGGCCAAGCACCTGCGGCGGCAATGGGGTGTCGCTGGTGCGGTAGATGCCGGCGATCGAGATCAATTCAGGGTCCATGGCCAAAGCAAAAATCCGAGCCTCGGTATTGCCGCGCGCGCCGGCGATGGCTTTGCCGCGCAACGGGGCATACACGTGAATGTGACCGTCGGCAATGACTTCAGCGCCAGGATTGACCATCGCCATCACCACCAAATCGCGGCCCCTTGCATAAATTTGCTGCCCTGAACGCAAGGGCTTGTCGATCACCAGTGCACCGGGTGCAGAGACGGCCTTAGGGGCGGCGTTTTCCGTGGTGGCACCGGCCGCCTGGGCGGGCGCCGGGACCTGTACTTCGGGTGTGGCGGCAGCTGCGCTGCGCTGTACGGTCGCCTCATTGGCCACCATCAGTCCAGCCAACTCGGCGGCTATGGTCTGCGTGCGGTTGCCACCTCGGACAGCCACCGGTTGCAGCCGGAACTGGCGCAGCATGGCCACCAACGACACGAAATCGATTGGGCTGTCGGCCATGTCACCCGTTTGGAGCGGCAAGAGATCAACCAGCAGCGGGTCGTGATCAAAAAAATCAGGGATGTCGCCGTAACGTTGTTTCATTTCCTCACCCAGGCGGGTCAGGTCAGCGGACTTGAGCAACAGGGCCACCAGCGGCAGGTGGGCGCTCTTGATTTCAAAACTTGTCGGGACGTTGGCGCTGAGAACGGTGGACATGAATCCTGCTGGGGAACGGGCGGGACGCAAAGGGTACGACCTGCTCGACGGGCAGTTTACCAGCCGACCAACGACCAACCCGATGCATCTGGGCCCCAGATGTTTCATCAAGCTTCATCATGCAAATGGTGCACCCCGGACCCACAAGTCCTGGCTATCGCTCGGATGACGCGCACCCCCTGCGGTGGTGATCGAACCTGGCCAAGTGCTGGGTAGTCTGCTCGGGCCTCCATAGCTGCCCCAAGACTAAAAAAATGCCGGTACGGGGGTCAGTTAGGTTTGGCTTGCCACACCACGCTTTTCAACAAGGTTGTGAATAACTTTTTAACAAGCTAACAGTTATCCACAGTGTGGGGCTGCTTGCGCCGATTGTTCAGTTTCGCAACAGGTCAGAGAAGTGCACTACAAACAGGGTTTTGTGAAGCATAAGCGCTTGATTCCTAACGGAAAAACCCTTTTGTCCACAGAAAGATACCGCTTCTACTACTGCTATGTATTTGATTTAAGAGAATAGAAGATCAGTAGAAGAACAACTCCGGCAAAGGTCAAAGGGTCATTTTCTTGTGTTTGAACAAGAAGAGAGAAACCTCAACGACCGAAATCTGGCTCTCCCATGACAAGGTGTTGAGGGTTTGAAGTCAATGGCTTATGAACAGGGCAAAGTGTGCATGCCCTGGCATAGCGCCTTAGCTGCGTTTGGCGCCAGGGCCGTCGCAGCCCATGCCACGATGAAGGTCGCGCTCGCCATGACCACCCTTGCCATCCATGCGGTGTTCACCTTTCATGCCGGTGCGGTGGAAACCTCCGCGGGTCTGGGTGTCAAACACTTTTTGCTGCTCGGGTGTGAGCGCGGCGTACAGCGCCTTGACCGCTTCGATGCGCTTGGTCATCACAGCATCGTGCGCGGCTCGCATGGCTTGCATGTGATCCATGCGCTGTGGCGTGGTCATGGTGGACAAGTCGTCCTTCGCAAGGCCGCGCGGGTTGGCCGACGCGTAGGGTGCCGTGCTGGTGACATAGGTGTTCCATGCTGCTTCTTGTGATGCGGTGATCTTCAGCGTCGACTTGAGCTGAATCTGCTGGTCTGTGTGGCGTTTGTGCATGTGTTCCATGCGCTGGGTGTGCTGGCCCGTTGGGTGATTTGAGCCCTGGGCGGTAGCGTTGGCCGAGACACCGGCGATGGCGGCGAGGATGGCGGCGACCATCAGGTAGCGTTTGACAATGGGATTCATGAAGTACTCCGTGTGGTTGAGGGGCTGACATCAGGGCAGAACGCCTGGACGCCATGCATTCAGTATCGATGCCGTGTGTGAACCAAGGTCTGCTTCTGTGATGCTGTCCGGTAAAGATTTGTTCCGGTACGGTCAGGACAAGGAGCGTCGCACTTGATCTTGATCAAGGTTGCGACAGATCGTCCAGGATCGGGCATTCGGGACGGTCGTTGCCCTGGCAGTGGCCGAGCAGGGTGTGCAGACTGCGCTGCATCGCTTGCATCGCCTCGATGCGCAGGGCCAGGTCGTCGTGGTGTTTCTGAGCGATGCGCTTCACACTGGCGCTGCTGCGCCGTCGGTTGTGCCACAGGCCCACCAGTTCGGTGATGGCTTCAAGACTGAAGCCCATGTCGCGGCCACGGCGGATGAAGCGCAGCGTGTGCAAATCGGTCAGGCTGTACAACCTGTAGTTGCTGCCGGTGCGCGTGACCCGGCCCAGCAGGCCCAATGACTCGTAGTGGCGCAGCATCTTGGAAGAGATGCCGCAGAGCTGCGCGGCGGTGCCGATAGAGACCGGCCATGGCGCCACGTCCTCCAGCGCGATTTCCTGGCCAAGGGTTTGGTTCACTGGACGACCGCGTAGCCTTCAGCGCGGATCGCAGCGGCTACGGCGTCGCGCGACAGGCTGGAATTCACTTCGACCAGATGTTGCGCACGATCGATCTTGACTTCTGCCTGAGCATCGAGGGTCCTGATCGCTGTTTGCACCGCGCGTTCGCAGTGGCCGCAGGTCATCCCCTGCACGGTGAATTGCTGTTGGTTCATGGATGGACTCCGGGTGAATAGCCTCTGATGTTCAGGCTTGACATGGTGTCAAGGTCAAGCCATTCGTGAGGAAACGATACACCTTGTGGCTTGACCTTCCCATGGGGGTAAAGCTTATCCTTGTGCGCATGAACACCACCGTTGTTGCGCTGCCCGATAGCCTGCCGTTGCAGATCGACCTTGGGATTGGTGGAATGACCTGCGCCTCCTGTGTGTCGCGTGTCGAACGCACCCTCCAGAAACACCCAGGTGTGGAGTCGGCAACGGTCAACCTGGCGACCGAATCGGCGCGCATCGTTTACAGCGGCAATGACCCGACCCATGCGGCGGCGCTGCTGCGGCGTGCGGTGCGGGATGCGGGATATGAGCCCCGCGCAGTGGATGCGTCAGCGATTGAAGTGAAAGGTCTGTGGGGTCTTCCCTTGGATCTCTGGCCGGTGATCGCCGGCGCGCTGCTGTCTGCCCCGTTGGCGCTACCGATGGTGGGGGACTTGTTTGGCAAGCACTGGATGCTGCCGGCTTGGATCCAGTTTCTGTTGGCGACGCCTGTGCAGTTCTGGCTCGGTGCACGCTTTTATAAGGCGGCCTGGCATGCGTTAAAGGCTCGGACCGGCAATATGGAGCTGCTGGT
>JBIIQD010000073.1:0-8962 GCA_044342265.1 Hydrogenophaga sp.
TTGATTCGAGACGCCAATAGCCGAGTTCATTGAACTCATTGGGTTTGACGCTGCGCTCAAGTTGATGATCGCTTCCCTTGCCGCCGCACTGGCTCCGCAAACAGCCGGTTGCGTGCTGCTTCGGTGATCGCGGTCACGCAAGGATGTGTGATGCGGCGCTCGACGGAGATAGCGAAGAATTCCTCCACGACCTCGGGCGTTGCCCCAATCGCACGCACGCCGTATTGCTTCTCGATGTCCCGTTCGAGCACAGTGGGTCCGACGAAGACACCCATCCCCCGCCGCCCGAACTCCTTGGCCAGGGCACTGTCATCGCAGGCTGCAACAACTCGGGGATGCAGCGACCTCGCCTGAAGCCACGTTCGCAAGCGCTTTCCTACTGCGGATTCCTCAGCCGGCAAGATCATCGGCGCTCCATCCAGACAATCCGGAAATCGTGCAATGCTTGCTGCGGGCATTGCTGAAGGCGAAGCGAAAAAGCTGACACCGCAGCTTCCCAGTCTGTGATTGAAGGCCTGAACGCTGACCACGGAGGGGATCGGAGCATCGGAAATCACGAGGTCAAGACGGTGCAGGGCCAACTCGCCGAGAAGCGTGTCCAGCTTCCACTCACGGCACACGATGCGAACTGGCTCTTGCAACTTGGAGGCCGGTTCGATCAGCCTGCATGCAATCGTCTTGG
Organism: Hydrogenophaga sp.; assembly: GCA_044342265.1. Taxonomy (GTDB): domain Bacteria; phylum Pseudomonadota; class Gammaproteobacteria; order Burkholderiales; family Burkholderiaceae_C; genus Hydrogenophaga. The sequence goes on from JBIIQD010000073.1 coordinate 683, forward strand.
GTACAGCATCAGCCACCCCGACGCGAAACTCCAACAGCTTGCCCTTGCTGGGGAAGTCGCGTACGGCCTCTTCGAGCTCTGCGCCGATCGAAAAGATGGACTCGGCATAGCCGAGCACTAGGCGCCCGGTATCGGTGAGGGCCAAACCACGCCCACTTTTGCTGAACAACGCTGTGCCCAGCGCCTCCTCAAGCAGTTGAATCTGCCCGCTGATGGTCTGCGGCGACATGTGCAGATGTTCGCTGGCTCGCAAAACACCGCCGCGCTTGGCCACTTGGAAGAAGTAGTGAAGGTGCTTGTAGTTCATGGCGCCAGTACTGATGGGGTATTGCCTCAATTTTGCTGTTTTTTCGTAGTGTCACATCAGAACAATCTGATTTTCACGGAACACGGTTCCATTTAGATTGACTGAAACAAAGCTGTTCATGGGCTCCTGTTGATCGCCGCCCAACAGATAAACGCCTGTTGGGCATACCACTTTCTGTTTGGATATATCGACTTGGCCACGCTATTGATTCCCTGCGACGGAACAACCCACGCAATGGTCGCCGTGAGACATGCGGCCTCGGCATTTCATCGTGGCGAGGTTCGGATAATTCACTTGCTCAATGTCCAGCCACCCTTTTCAGCCAATGTCAGACGCCATGTCAATCGTGACCTGTGCGACGACTTTCACCGAGAACGCGCCGACGAGGCGCTCGCCGAAGCCCGGCAGTTTCTCGACAACTCCGGTGTCCCCTACCGCGCACATCTGGAGGTTGGTGACAAAGCCCACTGCATCGCCGAGGCCGCCCGCCGTCTGTGCTGTCACCGCATCGTCATCGGTACCACGCGTAAAAGCGCATTCGTGCGCGCTGTCGGGAATTCACTGACCACGCAGCTCATTGAGCGCTGTTCCGTTTCAGTGGAGGTGGTAGGCGGCGCGCCCGCTGGTGTGCTTGAGCGGGTCGGTATTCCTGCAAGCGTGGGCACGGGCTTGGCATTGCTGTGGGTGGGCGAATCGTAAGCGCATCGCCTCATCCAGCGCCTCGTCCTTGACCGACCCCTGAAGCGGTTTCACACCCACCTTTGTGGGCAATTCTCCGGCGAACTCCGCGCGTGCGTCGAGGCGTTTGGGGACCTCAGCGCTCCGCTGCGGATTGGACGACTTCGAGGCGAACCCGCAGGTCCGCTCGCCAATGACAGACCACAGCCTTGACAGGAGCAGCCCATGAACGTCCCGGTCCCATTTTCGTTCCTATCCAAACAACAGCCCTGAGTCAGCGGCACGCATCGTGGCCATCGCGCTGGTCGCCAACGGCGCGATCAAGGCGGTCGAGACTGCAGCTCAGAACGCGCACTTTTGTCATCAGCGTCCCGGGATGACCGAGGCACAGTAGGACGGCGTTGTCCGCGATCTGCAGCCATCAAAAAAAGCTTGATCCACCTCAACGATGGCGAGAAGGTGAAGTGCAATGATGGCCCGGCTGGCGGGGGATGCGAATGTAGAGACTTCATTGCACCCCAGGATGAAATGGCCAGTTTCCAAGGGCGCGAGGGCGCATCCAAGTCGAGGAAACACATTGAACGACAAGCAGCCGTGCTGGCATGCCTCAGAAGCTTCGTATGCGTTGGACGCGCTGGACTCGGGTCCGTGGGGTCTGGCAACGGCGGAGGCCGTGCACCGCTTGACGGTGCACGGCCCCAACCTCTTGGTCGAACCCAATCCTCCGGGGGTGATGGCGCGCCTGGCGCGGCAGTTCAACAACCTGCTTTTGATCGTGCTGATGGTTGCCTCCGCTGTCACGGCTGCGATGGGTCACTGGATCGACTCCGGGGTTATCGCTTTGGTCGTGGTGCTCAATGCACTGATCGGCTTTGTGCAGGAGGGAAAGGCCGAACGCGCGTTGCAGGCCATCCGACACCTTCTTGCACCGCATGCAGTGGTGCTGCGGGACGGTCAGGAATACGACATTGATGCAGCTGACCTGGTTCCTGGCGACATCGTGTTGATTGTCTCGGGCGATAGCTTGCCTGCTGACGTACGGTTACTTCAAACGCGCAATCTGCGCGTGGACGAGTCAGCGCTCACGGGTGAATCGGTGCCGGTGGACAAAGACACCGAACCTGTGTGTGCAAGCGCCGTCATCGGGGACCGGCTGTGCATGGGCTACGCCGGCACCCTGGTCACGCAGGGACAAGCGCGAGCCATCGTCGTCGCCACTGGATCGGCCACGGAGATGGGACGCATCGGACGCATGCTCGTAACCGTGGAAGCTGGCACAACACCGCTCCTGGAAAAGATGAGTGCCTTCGGGCGTCAACTGACGTTGGTGATCCTGGGAATCGCGGCAGGGCTGTTTGCCTTCGGCACCGTGGTGCGCGGCATGACCGTCGCCGACACCTTCATGGCTGCCGTCAGTCTGGCTGTGGCGGCAATCCCCGAAGGCTTGCCTGCCACTCTCACCATCACGCTGGCCATCGGCGTGCAGCGCATGGCGCGGCGCCATGCAGTGATCCGGCGCCTGCCGGCGGTGGAGACCCTGGGATCTGTGACCGTCATCTGCTCTGACAAGACCGGCACGCTCACCCGCAACGAGATGACTGTGCAGTCGGTGATGTGCGCCGGACAGAACTTTGATGTTGAGGGTGCCGGGTACGCCCCTGTTGGAGCGATCCTTCGCGACGGCCAGGCAGTCGATCTTGCGTTGTCTCGCGCCGATTCCGCACTGATGCGCTTGGCTGAGGCCGCTGCGCTGTGCAACGATGCGAGCCTGCGCCAGGACGGCTCAGGTTGGCAACTGGCTGGTGACCCGACCGAAGGCGCGTTGCTCACCCTGGCAATGAAAGCGGGACTGAACCTCGCTGAACTCAAGATGGAGCGCGAGCGGCTCGACGTGATCCCCTTTGAATCGGAGCACCGATTCATGGCCAGCTTGCACAAGCACGGCGAAGGTGCTGTGGTGCTGGTCAAGGGTGCACCGGAGCGCGTGCTGGCCATGTGTGCTTTTCAGGCCGGTGGTGACGGCCAATCCGTGCCGCTGGCGCACGAGACCTGGCGCGCAGCCGTCGAGCACCAGGCGCGCGCAGGCCGGCGAGTACTCGCACTGGCAGAGCGAGATCTACCCAGTGACCGGCAGGATCTTCAGCTTCCCGACGTCGAGCACGGCCTCACACTGCTGGGCATCGTCGGCATCATCGACCCACCGCGCGCGGAAGCCGTGCTGGCTGTGGCCCGCTGCCAGGATGCAGGTCTTCGCGTCGTGATGATCACCGGCGACCACGGTGTCACTGCCAGCGCGATTGCCGAGCAGATCGGCTTGGGCAATGGACTCACTGCCGTCACCGGGCCGCAGATTGAGGCCATGGACGACGAGGCACTGCGCGATGTGGTGCGCGATGCACGGGTGTTCGCACGCGCCAGCCCCGAACACAAGCTGCGCCTTGTGCGCGCCCTGAAAGCCAACGGCGAGATCGTGGCCATGACGGGCGACGGTGTCAACGACGCGCCGGCACTCAAGCAGGCTGATGTGGGCGTTGCAATGGGCAAGAAGGGGACAGAGGCCGCCAAGCAAGCAGGCGCGGTGGTGCTGACCGACGATAACTTCGCCTCCATTGCGCATGCCGTGGAGGAAGGTCGCACGGTCTACGACAACCTGAAGAAGACCGTCACCTTCTTGCTGCCGATCAACGGTGGCGAGTCGCTGACGTTGTTGTTGGCTGTGCTCCTGGGCGTGGCACTGCCGATTCTTCCGACGCAGGTGCTGTGGGTCAACATGGTCAGTTCGGTGGTATTGGCGATGGTCCTGGCGTTCGAGCCGGCCGAGGCTGACGTGATGCGACGTCCGCCCCGCCCTCCGGGAGAGCCGTTGCTGTCGCACTTCCTGATGTGGCGAATCGCCTTCGTCTCGGCCCTGTTCCTGGCGGGCATCTTTGGCATGTTCGAGTGGGCGCTCCACCTGGGCGCCAGTGTCGAAGCCGCACGCACGGTCGCTGTCAACACGCTGGTGTGCATGGAGGTCTTCTACCTGTTCAGCGTGCGCTACCTGAGGACCCCTTCTTTCACCTGGCAAGGCGTGCGCGGCACGCCGCGTGTGCTGGTCGCGGTGGCCGCTGTGGTCTTCTTGCAGATGCTGTTTACCTACGCTCCGCTGATGCAGCGGTTGTTTCACACGGAAGCCCTGGGTCCGGCTTGGGGCTTTGGGATCTTGGCCTGCGGCGTCTTGGCGCTTGTGGTCCTCGAACTGGAGAAGGCCATATTGCGTCGTTTCAGCCTGCGGGTTTGAGACGCCAAGCGTTCGGAAGCCAGATCCATGCACGAGACCTTCACCGAGCTTTCGCTCCTTCTGCTGATCTGCGCTTTGGTGGGTGCGGTATTCGTGCGGCTGCGCCAACCCGTTCTGATCGCGTACATCGTGGTGGGGATTGCGGTCGGCCCCGCTGGCCACGGGGCTGGGCCAGTTGGCCTTCACCATCGTGATTGGCTTCGGTGTGGTACTGGCGCCGGGAAAAGGTGCGATGGAGGCCATCTATGTGGCTGTTGCCCTGACGTTTTCCAGCACCATCATCATCGTCAAGTTGCTGTCGGACAAGCGTGAGCTCGACAGCCTTCACGGCTGCAGGCTGGATCGATGCCATCACCTGGCCCCGGATCGGGAAACGTACGCAGTGGGGCGTTCTGCTGCTGTTTGGCGGCGGGCTGGCGCTGAACGAAGTCATGGCCACCAGCGGCGCCAGCCGGTTTCTGGCTGGTGCGATGACCAAAACCATGCAAGTTCCGCCAACAGTACTGTGGCTCGTGGGCGTGGCAAGCACGCTGGCCGAATGGATCTTGGGACGACTGGCATTGACACCATGGGCTTGATGGCGGGCACACCAGGGCTGTTTGCACCCAGCACACGCTTGCTTGCGATCCGCCTCCAACATAAAGGCAGACGGCCATCCTTGGAAGGCCAATGAATAGGTGAACAACTTCCTGGACAGGTGGCCAACTTCTGAGTTTTTGGCGCCGCGCGTGGACCTTGCCCGAGCGGCTGCACGACGTTCAAGAGCTGACCTTCAATTCGATGGATTGTGTGGATCTGGACGATCCGAGCCAGCAAGGGTCGTTGGTTCGAAAAGCCATGGCGACGGGCTGCCTTCGCTGCAGAAAAGTCTTTCGACAGGGTGGGGCCAACAGCTTCAATGGATCGTCGACTGCCGTTCAAGACAGATCGAGACCCAAGTCGCAACTCAGGGTGTCGCCGGCACCACCTGCTTCCCGCCCGGCATCACCGGCAGTGTTCCCGCCACTCGCTTGGCTTCCCATTCGGCCTGCAGTGCTCCGTCACTCTTGTAGTGCGGCACGCGCAAAACCAGGCGTTTGTAACGCACCCACAGCGGGTTGGAGCCAACGATTTCGGTGTCCCAGTAGTGGTGGGCGCGCTGCAGGTTGAGCTCGGTTTCCATCTCGAACTGGTCGCGCGAGGACTGGCCGCCGAACACATACAGCTTGCCGCGATAGATGCGCCAGGTGTTGGGACCGCCGCCCGCGCCCCACGGCACAGCGTAGTTGATGCCGTTGCTGCAGTAGCCGCCGAACTGCGGCATGTACTTGTTGGGCTCTCGCTGGAAGGCGGTCTTGTTGGCCTCACTGGCAAAACGCCAGGTCACACCCATGTGGTCGGCCTGGATTGCAGGGTTGCCTGGAACCGCCTCGTTTTGGGTGAAGTAGGCGACCGCGTCGTACCCCATGAGCATCAATTTGTCGGCCGATGCATCGCTCATGGTGCGAAACGGTGGCCCTTGGTCGGCGGGGCCAGCCGCTTGTGCGAGCAGTGGTCGGCCGCTGGCCAGAAGGGCGAAGCTGACGGTAAAAAGGCTCAGGGCCTGTCGACGTTTCATGGTGTGCTCCTTGGTTGACTGGGGTGTGTGCGGGATGCTCCGCGGTGGATGCCGCTGGCGATATAGCCCATGCCCCACTGTGTGCTGTTCCAGCGGAAGTGGTCGCAGTGTTCGGCGACAAAGCTCCAGGGCTCCCAGAGGTCTCCAGGACGGGCGTTGTAGGGGCGGTTCTTGAGCCAGGCCACGATATTCAGTGGCCCGGTCCACCAGGGGAAAAACTTGATGCCCGCCATGGCGACGAGCGCACCAGGCTTCACCTGCCGCAGGATGTTGGCCACGGCTTCAGGTGTGCGACAGATGTCATGTGTGTAGTTGAACAACACCGCGTCGGCCAGTTCAGGCAGTTGCACAGTTTCGGCAGGTTCGTTGGCGTGCCACACGTTGGTCCAACCTTCGCGCTGCACGCGCTTGAGCGCCAAAGCAAACATGTCCGGGCTTTGTTCAAAGGCCAGCACGCGGCCTGTGTCACCCACGCCGTCACGCAGCAGGGCGTAGCTGAGTCCGGTGCCCGCGCCCACGTCGAGCACGGTCTGGCCGGGCTTCAGCGTCAGCAGGGCGATGGTGCGCCGGCGCAGCGGCATGGTGAATTCGGCCGAGTCGTCGTAACCTGCCGCTTTGCTGCGGTAGCGCTCGATCGACAGTTCGTTGTCGGTCATGTCCCGCTTGGTCGGTATCGGTGTCATGAACTTACACGGGAGGCTGAATGCAGACCCATGACCCCGATCACGATCAGGCCGATGCTGACCATCTTGATGGCGGTGGCCGGTTCCTTGAAGTAGTAGATGCCGATCAGCGCGGTGAGCACCGTGCCCACGCCGGACCACACGCCGTAGACCACGCTCAGGCCGAGCACCCGGATCACTAGCGTGTTGAGCGCAAACGAGGCGGCGTAAAACACGAAGATCAGCACCGAGGGCGTGAACCGTGTAAAACCTTCCGAAAGCCGCATGCTGGTGGTGCCAGCCACCTCCAGCAAGATGGCCACCGAGAGCACGGCCCAGGCCTGAGTCACTGAGAGCATGGGGATTGACATGGCTTTAGCGGGTGAGGATGCGCCGTGCGCCATGGCTGCAGGCGTCCACCAAAGCCACCATCAGCAGCATGGCGCCCAGAATGGTGCCGGTCTTGTTCATCTGGAACAGGCCCATGTGGAAGGCCAGCAACTGGCCCAGGCCGCCTGCGCCCACCACACCCAGCACGGCCGCGGCGCGGATGTTGTTTTCCCAGCGGTACAGCGTGTAGCTCATCAGCTGCGGCAGCACCTGCGGCAGTGTGGCGTACAGAAATACGCGGCCATTGCTCACGCCATGGGTGCGCAGCGCGGTGCCGGGGCCGGCTGGCGCGTTTTCGATCGCTTCGGCAAACAGCCGACCCAGCACGCCGGTGGTGTGCAGCGCCAGCGCCAGCGTGCCCGCGAACGGGCCGAGCCCGGCGGAGATGAGCAGCAGCGCGGCCCACACCAGTTCGGGAATGCTGCGCAGCGCGTTGAGGATCAGCCGGGTGGGTGTGCGGGCGCGGGCAGCGTGCCCCTCGTGCAGGCGGCTGGCGGGCAAGGCCAGCGCAAGCCCGGCCACCGCCGCCAGCCCGGTGCCCAGGGCCGACATGGCCAGCGTTTCCCACACCCCCACCGCGACTTTCTTAAGGAACTCGGGCGAGGTGTCGGGCGGGAAAAATTCGGCCAGGAAGCGGCCCATGCTGCGCATCGCGTCCAGCGACAGGAACTGCGCCCACTGCAGATCCAGCGACCAGAAACTCGCGATCACCAGCACCAGCAAACCGAAGCTGAACCAGCAGGCCTTGCAGCGCGCATCAAACAGCGGAGGCGGCAGGCGGTAGGTTTCGTTGGCGGCGCGGCGCTTGGTCATCCAAGTCCCTTTCGGAGCATGGCGCTCACCTTGTCGGCCAGGGCCACCAACGCAATGAAGACCAGCAGCATGCTGGCGACTTCACCACCGTTGAACATCTTCATCGAGTTGTCCAGCTGCTGGCCCAGGCCGCCCGCGCCCACAAAACCCAGCACCACAGAACTGCGGATCGCGCATTCCCAGCGGTACACCGTGTAGCTGGTGAGTTCGGCGGCGTTGGTGGGCAGCAGGCCGTAGAAAAAAGCCTGCAGGCGCGAGCTGCCGTTGCGCAGCAGGTTTTCGGTGGCTTGGGTCTCGCCGCTTTCCAGGATCTCGCCGTACACCTTGCCCAGCATGCCACCGTAGGTGAGCGCAATCGCCAGCACACCGGCGGTGGGGCCCAGGCCGACGACTCGCACAAACACCAGCGCCCACACCAGTTCTGGGATGCTGCGCAGCACGATCAGCAGCCAGCGCACCATCTGGCGCAACCAGAACGGCCCGCGCGCCATGCGACCCGAGAGCGCCGAGATCGACAGCACCCGGGTGTTGATCAAGGTGAGCGGAATCGCCA
>JBIIQD010000074.1:0-8862 GCA_044342265.1 Hydrogenophaga sp.
TCCAAGAAATTCGCTCAGCAGCGCTAGACACGCATCGGGCCATGACCTAACACCATGTGCCCATCCACCAGACGAAAGCTCACCGTGGGCACGCTGAAGTCAGTGAAAGGTGCACCGAGGGCGATCTCGCCGTCGCTGTGTAAAAGGCACTCCTGGCGCCGCAGCGCGATGGCGTTGTCCACACCGGCAAATCGCACCCACGTGCCGTAACTGCTCGTGTCCTCCAAAAGGTAGTTGCCCGAGCGGATGTCAATGCTGGTATGAAGCCGAGAAACGCGCGGATCGTTCACCACGAAATCTGCCTCTGGGACCCGACCGATCTTGAGTGGCAAGTCGGTCAGGTTGAACGATTTGCTGGCGTCCAGCCAACCCAGTTCTATGCCGCCAAATACCGACTCGGTGGACTTTCGCAAAGCATGCAGGTCGGCAGGCAATGTCAGGAACTCTGACAACATTTCGTTTTGCCACTCGATGCGGAAGACTTCCGCCGGTTCAAGGCGCCCCTTGATCTTGATGGGTCCCAGGCTACGGCTGCGCACCGGCTGTCCTTTGCTCAGCTTGCGAATCACAACATCATTGACGAGGATCTGTTCCGGGCCGGCCAGATCGCTAAGCCTGGAAGCGACGTTCACGGCATCACCGAAACAGTCGCCATCGACTTGCACCACTTGCCCGCGCGCCATTCCGATCTGCATCATCAGCTTGAGGCGGTTGGGCCACTGTGCCACGCGCTTGGAATGCTCTTGCTGGATCGTGCTCATGCACTCCACGGCCAGCCGGTTGTTGGTGAACGAGAGCAACACACCATCGCCCAGCATCTTGACCACTTTGCCGTTGTGCTCAAGCCCCATGGAACCGATCCACTGGGTGAGCTTGGTCACCGCTTTCGCCGCCCGGTCGTTGCCCAGTGTTTCGAACACCGAAACACTGCCCGTCAGGTCCACAAAAGCAATCGTGAGTTCGGCCATGTTGTCAGTGCGGAAATCCAGCTGTGGCCAAGCAGAGAAAGCGCGACCAAGGGTTCAAGGTATTCAGACGAATGGTGATATCTATCACGAAACTCACACTTTCAAAGGAAAGTACAGAGGGGTTTCTGCGACATAGCTCTGAAGTTCCAAAAACCTGTGCCCAAAGGTGTTAAGTCCTGTGAGCGAGTTATCCAAGTATGTAGACAAAGGCCTTCGATGGCCCGGCTCCATGTAGATGCATCATCTTAAACAGTCTTTCTAAACGCTTGATTTGACTGTTGTTTTATTGACTTTTATCTGCTTTACTCGGTTGCCTAGGCGGCCACAGCAGTCGTATCCTGTCCCTTCATAACTTTACATGTCGTTGAGGATTGCCCATGCGCTGGATCAAGCCCTCCCTTCGCCACAGCATCTCTGCCTTGCTGGGCAACGAAGTCCGCAAGCACTCTCCCGAGTCGCTGGAGCCGGTCAGACAAGCCATGCTCAGCGCGCTGGGCGACGATGGCGCACTGGCGAATCCGCGCCTGAAACACCGTCTGATGTATGTCCACGACGCTCACGCTTTGTGGTTTGCCCGTGCTGAAATGGTGGCTGTACTCAGTCGATTGCACGGCGAGGCCAAGGCGGTGCATCTGGTTCGCGACCTTTCGCCTGCGTTCGAAGGCTTGTTGCCCAAGAGCCTGATGGATTCGTCCCGCCAAGGTCGCTGAAGGCCTCGACCTCAGCCCCAGTACAGCAGCGCCTCGCGTCCCTGCACCAGGCATTCAACCTGTTGACCCACAGGCAGGAGCACCTTGGTGGGCACATGCCCAAAGGGCAAGCCGGTCAGCACAGGGGTCCGGGTTTTGCTTCGCAACCAGTCGACCACCGTTTGCAGTTTGAATCCCCGGTCATGGGGAACCGTCTTGAAACGGTTGAAGCTGCCCAGCAAAACAACTTTCTGACGATCCAGGATGCCGGCGTGCAGCAACTGCGTCAATTGCCGTTCGATGCGGTAAGGATGCTCATTGACATCCTCCAGAAACAGGGCGCCTCCTTTGACATCAGGCAACCACGGTGTGCCCACCAAGGAGCATATAACTGACAGGTTGCCACCCCACAATATGGTCGAGCGGACCTTCAACGCGGCACCGTCGCCGTCAGCTGAAACTGGCAAGAACGGGAGGTCCTTTTTAGGCAGCATCCAGCCAGCGCCCTCCCCTTGTCCGCATGCCAAGTCATCAAAACAGGCCTCCATGATGTCGTCCGGCGCTTCAGCGCCGAAGTCTTCGCCCAGCGCCGGACCGGCCCAGGTCACCGCCCCGGTCTTGACCAGCAAGGCACATTGCAAGGCGGTGAAATCGCTCAAGCCCACGAACTGAGTGCCACGCTCAACCGCTTTGGCCAAGGCTTTATACGGCAGGTCCGGCAGTATCCGGGTGAGCCCATAACCCCCTCGGGAAATCAGTGCCACATCGGCGCCGCTGGCGGCGGCCCTGCCGATGGCGGCTACCCTGGCTGGATCGTCACCAGCAAAACGCAAGTGGCTGCTGAGCGCTGCGGGGTCGACTTCGACCTCATGACCCAGCGACTTGAGTCGCTTCACACCTCGGCGAAAAGCGGCCTTGTCGCGCACGGCGCTGGAGGGGGAATAGATGTAGATATGGCTCATCTGATGCTCGGTCGGAAATAGATCAGCGGGAAAAGTGGCGGCAGGCCTGCAAGGCAATTGGCTCACCATGCTCCGGTACAAAATGGCCCGCTTCGGGCAGGCGCATCGGCGTCGACGCATGGCGAATGGACTCAGCGAGCTGTTGCATCACCGGCTCGCCCAATACTGGGTCTTGCAGGCCGACCGCCAGCATGGATCGACCTTGCCACTGGTGGCGCCAGAACGCCCTGGCCTCGCGAGACACAGCGGCGCCGTCGTCGTCTGGTCGCTCTGGCACCATGGCCGGGAAAGCGCGCAGCGCGGCACGGTGACCGCGGTCCGGAAACGGCGCGTTGTAGGCCACGCACTCGGCTGCACCCAAATGTGGATTGCCGCGAGCAAACAAGCGCGCCACATCAAACTCCGGGTTCTGGGCGCACATCTTGCGCCAGGCGAGAAAACCTGGCGACAACGGCACGTCGCCGGTGGCCAGGGTGGTGTTCATGGCCAACAGGCCCTGAAAGCGCTCAGGCGCCGCCATCGGCAGGGTCAAGCCCAGCAGCCCGCCCCAGTCTTGCACCACCAGCACCACATGGCGTAGATCCAGCTGCTCGATCAGCTCCAGCAGCACCTGCCGGTGCCATGCGAACTGGTGAAAGCCTTCTTTCTTTGGTTTGTCGCTCTTGCCGAACCCCACCATGTCTGGCGCCACCACCCGGTCACCCGCGGCAAGAAAGACCGGAAGCATCTTGCGGTACAGGTAGCTCCAGGCGGGATTGCCGTGCAGGCAGAGCCAGGTTCGGGGGGCATCGCGTGGCCCTTCATCAAGGTAGTGCATACGAAGCCCGTCCAGCGTCGGCAGATTGCTCACGTAGTTCGCGGGCCAAGGGTAGCCAGGCAAACCTTCGAAGCATGTGTCGGGCGTGCGCAACGCGTCGTCGCGCAGCGGATGGGCCTCTCGGCGCTGCTGTTCTCGGCGCGCCTTGAAGAAGGCACTCAGAAGCGCACCGCACTCCTCTTCGAGCACGCCGCCGTGCAGCCCTGTCTGATGGTTCAAGCGGGGCTCTTCAAACAGGTTCAGAACCGAACCGGCAGCGCCCGTCTTGGGGTCAAGTGCGCCGAATACAACGCGCCGCAAGCGCGCGTGCAGCATCGCACCGCTGCACATGGCGCAAGGCTCGAGGGTGACAAACAGCTCACATTCATCCAGCCGGTAGTTGCCCAAGGCCAGCGCTGCGGCGCGCAAGGCCACGATTTCAGCATGAGCGGTGGGATCGTGAGCGTCGACCGGTGCATTGCGGCCCACACCGATCACCTGCCCTTGGCGCACCACCACCGCGCCAACCGGCACCTCGCCCGCAGCCTGCGCAAACCGAGCTTGTTGCAACGCCAGTTCCATGAAATCGGTGTCGTTCATAGCCTTGATTGTCCTGCAGCGCTCGGGACTCTGCGTTGAGCCTCTCACACAATCCTGGGCGCTGCAAATTGGGAACACTCAAATGTGGCGTTGGTTTCCTTTCGTCGGTGAGCTTGGGCACTCGTTCCACAGTTCGATGACGCGCCGATCCTCGTGGTGGCTGTCGATGCTCAGCAGGCTCACAGACGCCGGGTGTAGCGAGAAGTGCTGGCCGTCGGCCACCGACAATCCAATCCAGCGCGCCGCCAGGGCCGCGCCGAACTGACCGTGCGAGAACATTGCCACGACGCCTTCGATCGCGGTCAGCCGCACGATGAGCCGATCGGCACGCACGCCGATGTCGGCTGACGATTCGCCGGCGAGGCAGCCGTCGCGCCAGATGTCCCAGTCCGGCCTGTCCCGGCGGATGTCCACTGTACGCAGTCCTTCGAAGTCGCCATAGTCCCATTCCGCCAGATCGGGCTCGATCTCGCTCCCCATCCTCAAGTCAGCCAGATCACAGGTTTGCCGGGCCCGCAGGCGGGGGCTGACCAGCACGCGTGTGATCCCCATCGACTGCAGCCGCGAACCGAGGCTCCGCGACTGATGTTCCCCGTGGGGTGTCAGCGCGAGTTCGGTCAGACCGGTGTGCTGGCCGGTGATCGACCAGGCAGTTTCGCCGTGGCGAATGAGGCAGGCCTTCATGTTGCCCGGCCGTGGTCAGAACCCCGCAAAACGGTGGCGTGGCCCGGCGGGCTCATGGTGTGCTGGCGCCCGGCAAGGCCTGTTCGATGCTGCCCAGCGCCTGCCGGATGGCTGCGAGGATGAGCCGGTTCGCAAGCGGCTCATCGATGCCAGGCACGTCCCACTCGGCAACGGCGAAGTACTTGTCGACCAGTTGCATCACGTCGGTTTCCAGTTCGGCGCGGTTCGCCGCCAGCTCAAGTTGTTCAATCTCTGGCACGGCTTCTTCCGTTCATGTCTTGGCGTTCCATCGCCATTGGCGGATTTCGGGCATGTCCTGGCCATGTTCCCGGATGTACCGATGGTGCTCAGTCAGTTTGGCGGCCAGCCTGTCCTTCAGAGCGTCGCCCGCTGCTCCGGTTTGCGGCAGTCGATCGATGGTGTCCATCACCAGATGAAAGCGATCCAGGTCGTTCAACACGGTCATGTCGAATGGCGTGGTGATGGTGCCCTCCTCCTTGTAGCCGCGGACATGGATGTTGTGGTGGTTGGTGCGCCGGTACGTCAGCCGGTGGATCAGCCACGGGTAGGCGTGGAAGGCGAAGATCACCGGTTTGTTGCGCGTGAAAAGCGCGTCAAAGGCAGCGTCCGAGAGGCCGTGTGGATGCTCACCGGGAGGCTGCAACTTCATCAGATCGACCACATTGACGACCCGGACGATAAGCTCGGGCAGTTCTTCGCGCAGGATCTGAACGGCGGCCAGCGTCTCCAGCGTCGGCACATCGCCACAGCAGGCCATGACCACGTCGGGATCGTCCTCCGACGCGCCTTCGGCCCACTCGTTGCCGGCCCAGTCCCAGATGCCGATGCCTGCGGCGCAATGTGCGACCGCCGCATCCATCGTCAGCCACTGCGGCGCCGGGTGCTTGCCAGCGACCACCACGTTCACGCAATGCCGACTGCGCAGGCAATGGTCCATCACCGATAACAAGCAGTTGGCGTCGGGCGGCATATAGACGCGCACCACTTCGGCCTTCTTGTTGACAACCAGGTCGATGAAGCCCGGGTCCTGGTGCGTGAAGCCGTTGTGGTCCTGGCGCCAGACGTGCGAGGCCAGCAGGATGTTCAGCGACGCAATCTTGCGTCGCCAGGGCAGCTCGGCACTGACCTTCAACCACTTGGCGTGCTGGTTGAACATCGAGTCGATGATGTGGATGAAGGCCTCGTAGCAGTTGAACAATCCGTGCCGGCCCGTGAGCAGATAGCCCTCCAGCCAGCCTTCGCACTGGTGCTCGCTGAGCATCTCCATCACCCGGCCCGTGGGCGCCAGCCATTGGTCGCCCGGCGCAGTGGTGGCATCCCACTGGCGGTTCGTCGTTTCGAAAAGAGCGGCAAGGCCGTTGGAGACGGTCTCGTCGGGTCCGAACACACGGAAGTTGCGCTGCGGGTCGTTGAACCTCGCCACGTCGCGCAGGAAGGGCCCGAGAACGCGGGTATCGCCGATGCCCGGTACGCCGGGTGTGGGCACGTTGGCCGCGTACGCGCGGTAGTCGGGCAGCTGCAGATCCTTCAGGAGCAGGCCGCCGTTGGCGTGGGGATTGGCGCCCATGCGCCGCAGGCCGCTGGGCGCCAGGGCGGCCAGCTCGGGCCGCAGTGTCCCTTGCGCGTCGAACAACGCTTCGGGTCGGTAGCTGCGCAGCCAGTTTTCGAGCAACTGGAGGTGCCCGGGGTGATCGGCTGGGTGCAGCGGCACCTGGTGCGAGCGGAAACTGCCCTCGACCGGCTGACCATCCACGGTCTTCGGGCCGGTCCAGCCCTTGGGTGAATTCAGCACGATCATCGGCCAGCGCGGGCGCTCGGTCTGGCCGTGCTGGCGGGCCTCGCGCTGGATGCGCTGGATCTCTTGCACGGCCTGGTCCATGGCCGCCGCCATCAACGCGTGCATCGCCTCGGGCTCATGCCCCTCGACGAAGATGGGTGTCCAGCCGCAGCCGCGCAGGAACTGCTCCAGTTCCTCGTGCGTGATGCGCGCCAGCACCGTCGGGTTGGCGATCTTGTAGCCGTTGAGGTGCAGGATCGGCAGCACGGCGCCGTCGCCCACCGGGTCAAGGAACTTGTTCGAATGCCAGGCCGTGGCCAGCGGCCCGGTTTCGGCCTCGCCATCGCCCACCACGCAGGCCACGATCAGGTCGGGGTTGTCGAACACGGCGCCAAAGGCATGGCTCAGCGAGTAGCCCAGTTCGCCGCCTTCGTGAATTGATCCAGGGCATTCGGGCGAGGCGTGGCTCGGGATGCCGCCGGGAAACGAGAACTGCCGGAACAGCTTCTTCAGGCCGGCTTCGTCGCGGCTGATTTCTGGATAGATCTCGCTGTATGAGCCTTCCAGGTAGGTGTTGCCGACCACCGCCGGGCCACCATGGCCGGGGCCCGAGACATAGATCATGTCCAGGTCGTGTGCCTTGATGACGCGGTTCAGGTGCGCGTAGATGAAGTTCTGGCCCGGGGTCGTTCCCCAGTGACCGAGCAGCATGGGCTTGACGTCGGACAGGGTCAGCGGACGCTTGAGCAGCGGGTTGTCCCACAGGAAGATCTGACCGACCGACAGGTAGTTGGCGGCGCGCCAGTAGGCGTCCAGGGCCTGGAGCTGGGCGGTCGTTGTTGTGAGGATCATTCCACGACAGTAGGCCAAGTAGGCCCAGGCATCGGTTCGCTGCCGCACACAGCCGGGGTGCGACAACGCACAGACGCGCCCTGCCGTGCGGTAACAAAGTCATCGACGCGAGGACACGGCCGCGCGCAGATCATCCGAACCAAGGACAAAACGCATGAATGCCACCCAGGCGCTCCATCAGCTCGGCCAGAGCCTCTGGCTCGACAACATGACGCGCTCTTTGCTGCAAAGCGGAACCCTGGCGCGCTACATCAGGGATCTGTCGGTGACTGGCCTGACCTCGAACCCGACGATCTTCGAACACGCCATCGGCAACGGCGACAGCTATGACGCCAGCATCCACGCGCTGAGCGAGGCAGGACTTGAGGATGAAGACCTGTTTTTCGAGCTGGCCCTGGAAGACCTGACGCAGGCGGCCGACCTCTTCCGCCCCATCTTCAACGCCACCCACGGCGTGGACGGCTGGGTGTCGCTCGAGGTCTCGCCGCTGCTCGCACACAACGCGCGCCACACCATCCAGGCGGCCAACCGGCTGAGCAAGCAGGCCGCCAAGCCCAACCTGTTCATCAAGATACCGGGCACGCCGGAAGGCCTGGAAGCGATCGAGGAAGTCATCTTTGACGGCGTACCGGTCAATGTGACCTTGCTGTTTTCGCGCGAACACGTGCTCGCCGCGGCCGAGGCCTACCTGCGCGGTCTTGAGCGCCGCCTGGCGGCCGGCCTGGACCTGAGGGTGGGCTCGGTGCTGTCGCTCTTCGTCAGCCGCTGGGATGTGGCGGTGAAGCAGGAGATGGCATCGCCCTTACACAACCGGCTGGGCATCGCCATCGCCATGCGTACCTATCGGGCGCACGGCGAATTGCTGGCGTCTGAGCGCTGGCAGCGCCTGGCCGCCGCTGGCGCCCAGCCACAGCGCCTGCTGTGGGCCAGCACCGGCACCAAAGATCCCGCAGCGCCCGACACGCTGTACGTGCAGGCGCTCGCAGCCCCAGGCACCATCAACACCCTCCCGGAGAAGACGCTGCTGGCCTTTGCCGACCACGGCCAGGTCGAACGGGTACTGCCGCTCGACGGCGGCTATGCCGAAGCCTTGATCGAAGAGTTCCACCGCGAGGGCGTTGACGACGATGCACTGGCTGCGAGACTGCAGCGCGAGGGGGTCGAAGCCTTTGCCACCTCCTGGCATGCCCTGCTCAACCGCATCCGCGAGAAGTGCATGTTGCACGCAGCACGGCCATGACCACGCCCCGACACGCAGATCTCGACCTGCTGTGCATCAACACGCTGCGCACGCTGGCCATCGACCAGGTGCAAAGGGCGAACTCCGGCCACCCGGGCACGCCCATGGGCGCAGCGCCTACGGCCTATTGCCTGTGGCAGCGCTTCCTACGTTTTGACCCCGACGACGCAGCCTGGCCCGACCGCGACCGTTTCGTGCTGTCGGTCGGCCATGCCTCGGCGCTGCTGTATGGGCTGCTGCACCTGTGCGGCGTGCAAGCCGCGACAAGCACGG
>JBIIQD010000075.1:0-8833 GCA_044342265.1 Hydrogenophaga sp.
GCGATCCCTGTCCGTTGAATAACTCGGGCGTCTGCGCACGCACTCGCGCACGCAAGACCCCTTTTGCTTTTTTCCCCTCTCACCTCGCGTGTCTGGCCATAGGCACGCGTTCTGAACTCTCCGAATCTTTGACATGAACACCATGGAAGAAAACTTATCCCGCCAGGAATCCCAGGCCACCGCACCCACCGCAGGGCGCGGTTTCTACGCCATCGCCTGGCGCTGGCATTTCTACGCCGGCCTCTACGTCGTGCCTTTCCTGGCCATGCTGGCCATCACCGGGCTGGTCATGGTGTTCTTCACCGGCTTCCAGCACCGCCTGGGCATGACCATCGACGTGACGCCGCAGGCGCAGACCGCCACCGTGGCCGCCCAGGCCCAGGCGGTGCTGGCCCGCCAGCCGGGCGCGCAGCTCAAGGAATACGTGGCGCCCAAAAGCGCCACCGTGCCCGCCTGGTTCTCGGTCCAGGTGGATGGTCGCGTCGAGGCGGTGGCGGTCAACCCGTACACCGCCGAGGTGATCCGCACCGTGGACAAAGAGAACACCGTCTACGCCTGGGCCGAGAACATTCACGGCACGCTGCTGATCGGCGACCTGGGCGACCGGCTCATCGAAATCGCGGCCGGCCTGGGCATCGTGCTCATCGTCACCGGTGTCTACCTGGCCTGGCCCCGTGGCCACACCGGCTGGCGCCAGGTGCTGGTGCCCGACCTTCAGGCTCGAGGCCGCGCGTGGTGGAAGTCGCTGCACGTGAGCGTGGCGTTCTGGATGGGCCTGGTGCTTACCTTCTTCCTGCTCACCGGTCTGGCCTGGTCCGGCATCTGGGGCGGCAAGTTTGTGCAGCCCTGGGGCAGCTTCCCGGCCAGCAAATGGGACGACGTGCCCAAGTCCGATCTGACACACGCCGCCCTGTCCACCCCCGGCCTCAAAGAAGTGCCCTGGGGCCTGGAACTCACACCGCTGCCCGCGTCGGGCTCCGGTGCGGGCCAGCCCGGCATCGCAGCCGGCCAGCCGGTCAACCTGGAAACGGTCAACGCTTATGCGCGCAGCATCGGCTTTGCCGACCAGTACCGCGTGGCCGTGCCGCAAGACGAGACCGGCGTTTACACCATCAGCGCAGACAGCATGAACGGTGACCTCACCAACCCCACCGGCGACCGCTACGTGCACATCGACCGCCACACCGGCAAGGTGCTGGCCCAGGTCTCGTTTGCCGACTACTCGCCCATGGCGAAGTTCATGGCCATCGGCATCGCCCTGCACCAGGGTGACATGGGTCTGTGGAGCGCCTGGCTCAACGTGATGTTCTGCCTGGCGGTGGTGTTCGTGTGCGTCAGCGGCATCGTCATGTGGTGGAAGCGCCGCCCCGCCAACGCGGGCCGCCTGGTGGCGCCACGCGCACCAGCCGACTCTGCGCTGTGGAAGACCGGCGCCATTGTCATGCTGGTTGTGGCGCTGGCATTCCCTCTGTCGGGCGCGGTGCTGATCGGCGTGTTGCTGCTCGATGGACTGCTGCTCTCGCGCATTCCGGCACTAAAGCAGCGCCTGAGCTGACAGGGGCCAGGATGTCCATGCAACGCAGACACGTTCCCTCGGCACTGGCCGCGCTCGCTGCCTGGGTGAGCCGTCCCGGCTCGGCAGCCGAGCCTCCAGCGGCGGAGCCCACCAAGGCGTCGGCCGATGCCCACCACCTGGCCATCATCAACAAGTACGGTTCGCTCACCGGTGGCAACGAGCTGGTCATCGGCATGCTCGTCTACCCCAGCATGTTCCTGCAGGACCTGGTCGGGCCGCTGAGGGTGTTCGAGTCGCTGATGAACAAGGAGATCCACCTGCTCTGGAAGGACACCGGGCCGGTGGGTAACGAACCCGGTCAGCCCAAGCCACTGATCCCGGTGACACCGACCACCGCCTTCAAGGACTGTCCATCCAGGCTCGACGTGCTGTTCGTGCCCGGCGGCGTGCCCGGCACCCTGACCGTGAAGGAAGACCCCGAGGTGCTGGCCTTCCTGGCGGACCAGGGCGCGCGCGCGGTACGTGACCAGTGTCTGCACCGGCTCGCTCATCCTGAACGCGGCAGGCCTGCTCAAGGGCTACCGCGCGGCCTCCTACTGGGCCACGCGCGACGTATTGCACGACCTGGGTGCGACGCCGAGCCGCCAGCGCGTAGTGATCGACCGCAACCGGGTCACCGGCGGCGGTGTCACCGCGGGCATCGACTTCGGCCTCACGCTCATCGCCAGGCTGCGCTCGCCCTCCTACGCCAAGGCGGTGCAGCTCTATCTGGAGTACGACCCGCAGCCGCCGTTCAACGTCGGCGCGCCAGAAAAGGCGCCGCGCATCGCACGCGAGTTCCTGACCGACATGTACGCCGAACTCGTACGCGCGGCGCACGCGACGGCGAAACGCGCCATGGCCCGGCTGGGCTGATCCACCTGAAAGCAACCCATGAATCGAAGAACCCTTCTCTCCCTCTCGCTGGTCTTGGCCACAGCAATCGCTCCGGTTGCACAGGCCCACGACTTCAAGGCCGGTGACCTGCGCATCGACCACCCCTATGCCGTGCCATCCCGACCCGGACCGACCACGGGTGCGGTCTATTTCCGCGGCATCCGCAACACCGGTGCAGTGGCCGACAGGCTGGTGTCGGCCAGCACGCCGGTGGCCGCCTCGGTCGAGATCCACCGCATGCAGATGGTGCAGGTAGTGCAGGGCGACGTGATACAGATGCGTGCCGTGCCGGCGTTGGAGATTCCCGCTGGCGCCACGGTCGCAATGAAACACGGTTCGCCCGACGGGTACCACCTGATGCTGGGCGGTCTGAAGGCGCCGCTCAAGGACGGGGACCGTTTCCCGGTCACGCTGACGTTCGAGAAGGCTGGCCGCCACGAAGTGAAGGTCTGGGTCCAGACCCCGCGAGGCCAGGCCAACGATGCCACCCACAAACACTGAAGGAGACTTTCCATGATTTCACGACGCCTGTTCGCCGCCCTGTTTCTGGCCGAGCTTTCCGCTGCCGCACCGTCCGTCTGGGCGCACGAGGCCCATGCCGGCCCGGATGCGCAGCAGATCACGCACGCGATGAAGCGCCAGTTCGACCGGCCCGATGCACCGCTGAGCGTGGCGCCGGTGGTGGTGGTCGGTGACGCCGCAGTTGCTGGCTGGAGTCAGCAGGGCAAGGGCGGACGCGCGCTGCTGCGCAAGGAGAAGGCGGGCTGGAGCATTCACGTGTGTGCCGGCAAGGGACTCACGCAGCCCGATGTGCTGGAGATGTCGGGTCTGCCCAAGGCGCAGGCCGCTGAAATGACGCGCGCTGTCGCGAAGGCCGAAGCAGGGCTGACAGCCGCCCAGCGCTCACTGTTCGATTCCTTCGAGGGCGTGCTCAAGGTCGGCGGCGAAGGGGCCGCCGCACATGGGCATGGCCAACATGCCGCGCCCGCTGCTCCCACGCACAGACACTGATTTCCCCGTTCCACATCCTGAGGAGATTTTCATGAAACGCATTGCCCTGTCCCTGTCCGTGTTGGGCGCCCTGGCCGCCTGCTCCACCACCGCGCCCACCGGCACCGCAGGTCTGCAGGCGGTGAAGCTGAACTTCGCCGCCGAGGTGAACGGCCAGGCCTTCGCCTGCGGCAAGCAGTACCCTGCCATCGGGACCACCCGCTCCACGGTGACCCCGTCCGACTTCCGCTACTACGTCAGTGAGGTGCAACTGCTCACCGCCGACGGCCAGGCCGTGCCGGTGCAGCTGGACCAGGACGGGGTCTGGCAACTGGAGAACATCGCCATGCTGGACTTCGAGGACGCCACTGGCCCCTGCCGCAACGGCACCACCGGTGTGAACACAGCCGTGCGCGGCAAGGTGCCCGCAGGCAGCTACACCGGTGTGCGCTTCACGCTGGGCGTGCCGTTCGCGCGCAACCACGGTGACCCGACCGTCTCGCCCGCACCGCTGAACAACACGGCGATGTTCTGGAACTGGCAGGGCGGCTACAAGTTCCTGAAGTTCGACACCACCTCCAGCGGCATTGCCGCCGACAAACCCGCAGCCGCCAGCGCCATGGGTCCGGTCACGCGCTACTCGGTGCATCTGGGCAGCACCGCCTGCGCCGGCGCCAGCAAGACCGAAGCGCCGAGCGCCTGCCAGAACCCCAACCGCGTCACGGTCGAGTACCGGAATTTCGACCCTGCGAAGCACACCATCGTGGCCGACATCGGCCGCGTGCTGGCCGGTGCCAACGTGGACGTGAACGCGCCCATGACCTCGCCCGGCTGCATGAGCTTCCTCAAGGACGGCGACTGCCCGCCGGTGATGGGCGCGCTCGGCCTGGCCTACGACGGCGTCGCCGCACCCGGTGCGCAGCGCCTGTTTGTGATGCGCTGAGTGATGACCGCGGCGTTGCGCTCTCTGGTCGGCATGGCCGCCATTGCGGTCGGCGCCTGGCTGCTGCTGTCCGGCAGCAGCGCGGACGGCTTCCGCTGGAACCTGCCGGCCTGGGTGCCGCCGCCGGTGGTGCCGGCCGACAACCCGATGTCGGTGGCCAAGGTCGAGCTGGGTCGGCACCTGTTCCACGACCCGCGGCTGTCGGCCGACGGCAGCCAGTCCTGCGCGAGCTGCCACCACCAGGACAAGGCCTTTACCGACGGCCGCGCCGTGGCTGAGGGCATCACCGGCGAGAAGGGCGCGCGCAGCGCGATGGGCCTGGCCAACGTGGCCTACCTGCCGACGCTGACCTGGGCCAACCCGCTACTCAAGTCGCTGGAGGTGCAGGCGCTGATCCCGCTCTTCGGCGAGCACCCGGTCGAGATGGGCATGGCCGGACGCGAGGGCGAGCTGTTCGCGCGGCTACGTGGCGAGGCCACTTACCGCCGCCTGTTTGCGCAGGCTTTCCCGGCCGAAGCGCGGCAGGGCGATGCCGCGCTGTACTCGCTGTCCACCCTGACCAAGGCGCTCGCGGCCTTCGAGCGCAGCCTGCTGTCGTTCAACAGCCCCTACGACCGCTACAAGTACGGAGGCGAACCGGCGGCCATCGGCGAGTCAGCGAAACGCGGCGAGGCGCTGTTCTTCGGCGAGAAGATGGAGTGTTACCACTGCCACGGCGGCTTCACCTTCAACGACAACGTGCAGCACAGCCGTCTGCCGTTCCCCGAGTTCGGCTACCACAACACCGGGCTCTACAACCTGGACGGGCAGGGCAGCTACCCGACCGACAACCCCGGCATCGGCGAGTTCACCGGCGTGCCCTCGGACCGCGGACGCTTTCGGACCGCCAGCCTGCGCAACGTGGCGGTGACCGCGCCCTACATGCACGATGGTTCCGTCGCCACGCTGGAAGACGTGATTCGCAAGCACTACGCGCTGGCCGGCCGTTCCTCGTCGGTCACCGGCCAGCCCAGTCCGATGCGCAGCGAGTTGCTGGTGGGTTTCGAGGTGAGCGACGAGGAGGTAAACGACCTTGTGGCCTTCCTGCACGCCCTGACCGATCGCGACTTTCTCACCGACCCGCGGCTGGGCAATCCCTGGTCGGGCCGCTGAGGGGTAGGCGGATCAATCCAGGGTCCCGCCGACAACTTGCAGATCGCCCTGTCCGCGCCACTGCCGCGCCGTGGACAGCAGGCAGTGCACGGCACGCACCTGCGTTGCCAGCGGAAGCGCAAAGGCCTTGGGGTGCATGGCGACCTGCTCGGGCAGCCACGGCAGGTGCACGAAGCCGGCCTGGACGCTGCGGCGCCGCCGCAGGGCATGCATCAGGCCATAGAACAGGTGGTTGCAGACAAAGCTGCCGGCGCTCAGCGATTCGGCAGCGGGAATTCCCTCAGCCTGCAGCGCCGCCACCAGGGCCTTGACCGGCAGACGGCTGAAGTAGGCCACCGGTGCGCCCAGCACCACCGCCCGGTCCAAGGGCTGTGCACCCGCGTTGTCCGGGATTCGTGCGTCGTCCCGGTTGACGGCGAGCCGTTCCACGGTCACCCCCTCGCGTCCGCCCGCCTGCCCGAGGCAGACGACCAGGGACGGCCGCTGTGTCGCCAGTGCCTGTTCGAGCGCGACGAGGGCCTCACCGAACACGCAAGGCAGCACCAGACCGGTCACCGGCCAGTCGCCGATCTGAACTCCGTGAAGGGACGAGACCACAAGGTCGCTCGGATTGACGCATTCGTCGCCGAAGGGCTCGAAGCCGGTGAGCAGGATGGACGGCGGCATCGGGGGTTGTGCAGCCGCCAGCAGGCCTCTCAGCGCAGGTGCACGCCGGGCGCAGGCGGCGTCGTCGCCGAAGCCCCGCGCTCGAAGGTAACCACGTGGTCGACCTGTGCGCGGATGCCGATCCACTCGCCCACCGCATGATTGTGGTGAGAGGGCACGTGGGTCATCAACGTTTCGCCGCTGGACAACCTCAGCGTGTAGAGAAACTCCGAACCCCGAAATGACTTGCGCAGGATCTGCGCTTTGACCGGTGCGTCGTCGTCGTGCACGATGTCGTCGGCGCGCAGCAGCACATCGCACAGCCCGGCCTCGTAGGCCGATGGCAACGGGCATTCATCAACATCGAGCAAGGCGCCCATCGGCGTCTGCACGATCACTTCGCCAGCCACCTGTTGAATCTGTGCCGGCGCGAACACGCCGTGGCCGATGAACTCGGCGACGAACCGTGTTGCCGGCCGGTGGTAGAGCGCATAGGCATCGTCCCACTGGTGCAGGTGACCCTGGTGCATGACGCCGATCACGTCGCCGATCGCAAACGCTTCGAGCTGGTCGTGGGTGACGAAAAGGGCGGTCGCGCCGGCGGCCTTGAGGATGCCGCGCACCTCATGCGCCAGCCGCTCGCGCAGGTCGATGTCAAGGTTGGAAAACGGTTCGTCCAGCAGCAACAGTCGTGGCTTGGGTGCCAGCGCGCGCGCCAGGGCCACCCGCTGTTGCTGGCCACCCGAGAGTTCATGGGGGTAGCGCGCCTGCATCCCGTCCAGCCCCACCAGCGCGAGCACCTCGGTCACGCGCTGCTCGCGCTCAGCGCGGGGCAGGCGGTCGATGCCGAAAGCGACGTTGCGGCCCACATTCAGGTGGGGAAACAGCGCGTAGTCCTGAAACACCATGCCGATGCGGCGCTGTTCGGCGGGCACATGCAGGCTCCTGTCGCTGACGGTTTCGCGCTGCAACGCGATGCTGCCCGAGTGGGCCCGCTCCAGCCCGGCCACCGCACGCAGGAGGGTGGTCTTGCCACAGCCCGACGGCCCGATCAATACGCCGATGTCTCCGGCCTCCAAACCCAGCGATACCCCGTCCACCGCCGGGCGGGACTGGCCGGGGTAGAGGACGCTGAGCTGGTTGACGTTCAGGAACATGGCGATTCATTGTAGATGACTACAATTCTCATTTGTGTTGACACGCCTCAATTCCACCGTTGGTCTGCTGCTGCTGGCCCTGGCGCTGACCCTCCCGGTGTTGGCGCTGGTCGCGTCGTGGCTGCAATTCGATGGGGCGGCGCGCGAGGTGCTGGCGGAGATGGGTCGCAGCGTGTTGCCTGACTACGCGATGACCTCGCTGGTGCTGTGCGTCAGCGTGGCGCTGGGCGTGGCGGTGGTGGGTGTGGCCACGGCCTGTGCGGTGACATTGTTCGATTTTCCGGGGCGCCGGTGGTTCGAATGGGCGCTGTTGTTGCCGCTGGCCATGCCCGCGTACGTCGTCGCCTATGCCTACACCGACTTCCTGCAATTCAGCGGCCCGTTGCAGACCGGGCTGCGCGAGAGCTTCGGCCTGCGCGGTCGGGTGTTTCCCGAGATTCGCAACACCGCCGGTGCGGTATGGGTCTTCACGTTCTCGCTCTATCCCTATGTCTACCTGCTGGCCCGAACCGCGCTGACCGAACGCGCGTCGCAGCTGATGGAGGCCGCGCGCCTGCTGGGCGCGCCGCTGTCGCGGCGCATCCGCGAAGTTGCTTTGCCTTTGGCGCGCCCGGCCGTGATGGCGGGGGTGGCGCTGGCGCTGATGGAAACCCTGGCCGATTACGGGGTGGCCAGCTACTTCGGCATCCAGACCTTCACCGCCGGCATCTACAAAGCCTGGCTGGCCATGGACATGCCGCTGGCGGCCGCCCAGCTGGCGACCATGTTGCTGGCGCTGGTGGCGCTGTTGCTGTGGCTGGAGCGGCGTGCGCAGCAACGCATGCGCTTTGCCACGCTGCGCGGTCAGCGCCTGGGCAGCGCGGAAGCCCAACCGTCGCGGTTGCGTGGCGGCCATTCGGTGCTGGCCTGGCTCGTGTGCTCGCTGCCGATCGTGTGTGGCTTCTTGTTGCCTGTGCTGTTCATGCTGCGCCCCTTGATCGGTGGCTGGGAAGAGCTGGCCTGGTCCTCGTTTGCGCAATGGGCTGTGAACAGCGTGCGGCTGGCTTCGCTAAGCGCCGTGGCGGCCACGGCGCTGGCGCTGGTGTTGGCCTTTATTGCGCGAACCCGCCCTGACGCACTGACGCGCAGCGTGGTGCAGCTGGCCAGCCTGGGCTATGCGGTCCCCGGGGCGGTGATCGTGGTGGGCCTTCTGTTGCCCGTGGGCTGGGTGCAGAAGGCCTGGCCAGACAGCGGTGTGGGCTATTGGGTCACCGGGACCGTACTGGGCATCATCTGGGCTTACCTTGTGCGGTTCACCGCGGTAGCGTTGCAGTCGGTGCAAAGCGGCTACGCCCGGGTGCCGGCCAGCCTGGACGACTCGGCACGCATGCTGGGCAGCACCGGCGCGGGCCTGGCGCTGCGGGTGCACTGGCCACTGCTGCACCGTTCGACAGCGGCGGCAGCCCTGTTGGTGTTCGTCGACGTGATGAAGGAGCTGCCAGCGACCCTGGTGCT
>JBIIQD010000076.1:0-8669 GCA_044342265.1 Hydrogenophaga sp.
GCGGCATCACTCCCACACTGAAGGTGGCGCACTTGGCCGAATCCTTTGGCATGAACTGCGAGGTGCACGGCAACGGCGCGGCTGCGCTGGCGGTGTGCGCGACCATCAAGAACTGCCGCTGGTACGAACGAGGTCTGCTGCACCCGCACCTCGAATACGACGAGGTTCCAGCGTACCTGCACAACCTGTCCGACCCCATGGACCAGGATGGTTTCGTCCACCTGTCGCAGCGCCCGGGCCTGGGCGAAGACATCAACTTCGAGTACATCGCCGGACACGCGGTGCAGGTGTATTGAGCCAAGGGCAGCCGTATGTATGAAAACAAAAGAATAGGCTTCTTGTTCGTGCTGCCCTTCATCCTGGGCGTGCTGGCCTTCAAGCTGTTCCCGTTCGTGATGAGCTTCGCGCTCAGCTTCACCGAGTACGACATCATCAACCCGCCCGAGGTGGTGGGTCTGGACAACTACAAAGAGCTGTTCGGCAACGACCCGCTGTTCCGCCAATCGCTGGGCGTGACGCTGCTGTTCGTGGTGATCGCGGTGCCGATGCGAGTGGGCTTTGCATTGTTCGTGGCGCATGTGCTGAACTACAAGCTGCGCGGCATCAACTTCTTCCGCTCGGCCTACTACCTGCCATCCATCCTGGGCGGGTCCATCGCCGCTGCGGTGATGTGGCGCTTTCTGTTCTCGCAGAACGGCCTGGTGAACATGGTCCTGGCCAAAGTGGGTATCGAACCCATCCCCTGGCTGGCGAGCGAGAACTACTCCATCTGGACCGTCATCCTGCTGTTCACCTGGCAGTTCGGATCGGCCATGGTGATCTTCCTGGCGGCCCTGCAAAACGTGCCCACTTCGCTCTACGAAGCGGCCGAAATCGACGGCGCCAGCAAGACCCAGCAGTTCTTCAAGATCACCGTTCCGCTGATCACGCCGGTGATCTTCTTCAACATGATCATGCAGATGGTGCACGCGTTCCAGGAGTTCAACGGCCCGTACATGATCACCGAGGGCGGCCCGCTGTACTCCACCTACGTGCTGTCGCTCTACATCTACGACCAGAGCTTCAAGTACTTCAATCTCGGCTACGGCAGCGCCTTGTCGTGGGTGCTGTTTGCACTGGTGGCGGGTCTCAGCGCCCTGTCCTTCTACACCTCCAAGTACTGGGTCTTCTACTCGGGTGAAAAGGACCACAAATGATCGACACCTTCGACCGGGTGGTCTCCGACCACCAGGCCATTCAGACCGCGCGCCGCGCGCGCATCAGCGCCACGCTGCGCTACATCGCGCTGGGGCTGGTGGGGCTGGTGATGCTCTACCCCATGCTGTGGCTGGTGGGCGCGTCCTTCAAGTCCAATGCCGAGATCTTCTCGGGCATCGGTTTCTGGCCCTCCAGCTTCGACTTCAGCTCCTACGCCAAGGGCTGGAAGACCAGCACCGAGTACACCTTTGCCACCTACTTCCTGAACTCCTTCATCATCATCATTCCCAAGGTGATCGTCACGGTGATCTCGTGTGTGCTGGTGGCCTACGCCTTCGCGCGCTTCGAGTTCTGGGGCAAGAAGTTCCTCTTCAGCGTGATGGTGGGCACCATGATGCTGCCCTTGATCATCCTGCGCCTGCCGCAGTACCTGATGTTCAAGGAGTTCGACTGGATCGACACCTACCTGCCGCTGATCGTGCCGTCGGCCTTCGCCACCGACACCTTCTTCGTCTTCATGCTGGTGCAGTTCCTGCGGGCCATTCCGCGCGACATGGAAGAAGCGGCCCAGATCGATGGTTGCAACCCGCTGCAACTGCTCTGGTACATCCTGGTGCCCATCCTCAAGCCCGCCATCATTTCGGTGGTGGTCTTCCAATTCATCTGGACCATGAACGACTTCATGGGTCCGCTGATTTACCTCTCCACCGTGGAGAAGTACCCGGTGTCGCTGGCTCTGAAGATGAGCATTGGCGCCACCGAAGAGGTTGAGTGGGGCAGCGTGATTGCCATCTCCGTGGTGGCTCTGGTGCCTTCGCTGGTGGTGTTCTTCATGGCCCAGCGCTACTTCATCGAAGGTGCTGCCACCAGCGGCACCAAAGGCTAATCGCAGGGAACGGATCAGGAGCACACCGTGGCGCAGTTGAGTTTGAGAAAAATCGAAAAGGTCTATCCCAACGGATTCAAGGCGGTGCACGGCATCGACCTGGAAGTTCGCGACGGGGAATTCATGGTGTTCGTCGGTCCATCGGGCTGCGCCAAGAGCACCGTCTTGCGCATGATCGCCGGGCTGGAGGGCATCAGCGGTGGCGAGCTTCTGATCGGCAACACCGTCGTCAACAACCTGGCGCCCAAACAGCGCGGGATCGCGATGGTGTTCCAGAACTATGCGCTGTACCCGCACATGAAGGTGTACGACAACCTGGCCTTCGGACTGAAGCTCTCGGGGATGAAGAAAGCGGAGATCGATGTGCGGGTGCGCGACGCCGCCCGCCTGTTGGAAATGGACCACCTGCTGGACCGCTTTCCAAAACAGTTGTCGGGTGGCCAGGCCCAGCGGGTGGCGGTGGGACGCGCCATCGTGAAGCGGCCCGAGGTCTTTCTGTTCGACGAACCGCTGTCCAACCTGGACGCCAAGCTGCGGGCCAGCATGCGGGTGCGATTGACGGAACTGCACCGCACGCTGCGCGACAACCAGCAACCCTCCACCGTCATCTTCGTCACCCACGACCAGGTGGAGGCCATGACCATGGGCGAACGCATCTGCGTGCTCAAGGAAGGGACGATCCAGCAGGTCGACACACCCACCGCGCTGTACGAGCGGCCAGCCAATTCGTTCGTTGCGAGCTTCATTGGCTCGCCCGAGATGAACCTGCAGGACGCCCAGGTGGAAGAGCACGGCACCCAATTGGTGGTCGGTGGCTGCCGTCTGCCCGTGCCCGCCCACCGCATCGAACGCCTGAAGCGCCACGCGGGAGGCTCGGTGAAGTTTGGCATTCGACCCGAGCACATCACCGCGGGTGGTCACTCGGAGGCGGCGGTGGTGAACGTGGAAGGCCGCTTGCGCTTTATGGAACACATGGGCAGCGAAGTGTTTGTGCATTTCACCCTGGGCGACATCCCATTCACCTGCCGTGTGCCGTCGGACCAGTTGCGCGACCTGGGCTCCAAGCAGCGCGGCGACTTTCATCAATTTGGCGTGCAGATGCATGCAAGCCACGCTTTCGATCTGACCAGCGGTCAGAACCTCTTCCTGTAGGCATCGGCAGATCCTTCCTTCTCACAACAACCGGAGACACGACATGAAACGACGCACCGGCCTGCTGGCCACCTCCGCCGCGGTCTTGATGGCGCTTGCGCCGACCGTTCGGGCGCAACAAGAAACCACCTTGCGCTTTTCCTGGTGGGGCGGTGGCGCCCGCCACGAAGCCACGCTCAAGGCCATTGCGGCGTTCGAAGCCAAGAACCCCGGTGTCAAGATCAAGGCCGAGTACATGGGCTTTGCCGGCTACCTGGAGCGGCTATCGACCCAGATCGCGGGCGGCTCGGAGCCCGACATCATGCAAATCAACTGGGCCTGGTTGTCCACCTTCTCAAAGACTGGCGAAGGCTTCTACGACTTGAACAAGAGCAAGAGCATGCTCGCGCTCAACCAGTTTACCGAGTCCGACCTCAAGATGGGCGTGGTCAAAGGCAAGCTCAATGCGCTGCCTTCTTCCTACACCGCCCGCGTTTTCTTGTGGAACCGCGCCGCCTGGGAGCGTGTGGGACTGAAGATGCCCACCACCTGGGACGAATTCTTCGCAGCGGGACCGGTCTTCAAGCAAAAGGCCGGTGACAAGGCATACGCCATCGACGGCGAGCTCTACGACATGATCCTGGTGTCGCATGCCTACATCATGCAAAAGTACGGCACGCCGTATGTGAGCCCGACCAGCGCGAAGGTGGCCATGAGCGAGGCCGCTGCGGTGGAATGGGTGCAGATGTACAAGAAACTGGTCTCCAACAACGTGGCCGTGCCTTTGCCCACCCGTGCTGCATTGGGCGGCGCAGAAAAGCCGACCGAACAACAGCAGGACTGGGTGGTGGGCAACTGGGCCGGCAACTACACCTGGGACTCGGTGATCGGTCAGCGCAACAGCACGCTCAACAAAGACCAGAAGCTGGACGTGGGCGACTTCCTGACCCTGCCCAACGCCAAGAACTCCGGCATGTTCGGCCGTCCGACGCTGATGTTCGCGGTCAGCAAGAAATCCAAGAATCCAGAGATCGCTGCGAAGTTCTTGAACTACCTGTTGACAGACCCAGAGGCAGCGCTGATCCTGGGTTTGACGCGTGGCGTGCCGTCCGCCGACAGCCAGTTCCGCACCCTGGCCCGCACCACGGCTCTTCAGGGAACCGAACTGCAAGCGTTCCTGCAAATCAAGAAACAGAAAGACACTGGCAAGATCGATCTGCCTTCTCCGCTGTTCGAAAACGGGCGCTTCAACAAGTTCATGCGCGATGTCTTCGAAACCGTGGCGTACGGAAAAGTCACGGAACAAGAAGCCGCCAAGCGTCTGATCGAAGAGGGCAATGCGCTCCTCAAACGTATTGAGTGAAGCGTGGCGACATGACGAAAGCAAGTGTTCGAGAATTGGCGTTTGTGACGCGAAAAGACCCCGATACAGGGACTCGCGTGACCCGGCTCACGCCGACCGATGTGACCTGCCACCGGAACTACTTCTACCAGAAGTGCTTCACGAACGACGGTCACAAGCTGTTGTTCGGTGCGCAGTTCGGCGAACACTGGAACTACCACCTGCTGGACCTGCAAAGCCAGACGGCCACCCAGCTGACCGAACAGGCGGATGAAAACACCTTTGGAGGCTTCATCTCCCCCGATGATCAACACCTGTACTTTGTGCGAGCCGAGCGCCGGCTGATCAAGCTGGAGCTCGACACCTTGCAAGAAACGGTGGTTTACCAGGTGCCGTCGGACTGGGTGGGCTACGGCACCTGGGTGTCCAACTCCGCCTGCACCAAGATGGTCGGCATTGAAATCCGGGCCGATGACTGGTTCCCGCTGACCGATTGGAAAAAGTTCGGCGAGATGTTCCATGCGCAGCCCCGTTGCCGGTTGATACGGATCGATCTGCAAACCGGCGCGCGGGACGTGATCCACGAAGACAACCAGTGGCTGGGCCATCCCCAGTACCGGCCTTTTGACGATCGCACCGTGGCGTTCTGTCACGAGGGACCGCACGATCTGATCGACGCGCGGATGTGGCTGGTCAACGAAGACGGCAGCCAGGTGCGGTGCGCCAAAGAGCACGGGCCAGGCGAGAGCTGCACGCACGAGTTCTGGGTGCCAGACGGTTCGGCGATGGTGTACGTGTCGTACTTCAAGGGCCAGAAGGAGCGAACCATCAGCTCCCTGGACCCCGTAACCCTGATCTCCACGAAGCTCACCACGATGCCGCCTTGCTCTCACCTGATGAGCAACCACAGCGGCAGCTTGATTGTGGGGGATGGCTCAAGCACACCGGTGGACGTGGCCGAAGGCGCTAGCCACACCATTGAAAGCGATCCTTACTTGCATCTTTTCGACCTGAAAGCGGGCACCTCGCGGCCGATAGCCCGGCACGACAGTTCGTGGCGGGTTTACAAGGGCAACCGGCAAGTGACCCACCCTCACCCGTCCTTTTCACCTGGCGAGCGGCAGGTGCTCTACACGTCGGACCACGAAGGCGAGCCTGCGTTGTACCTGGCTGACCTGTGAAGCAGTCGGCGTCGATCGCCGCCGATCAGAGCGACTGCTGGTGTGCGGCGATCCAGGCCAAGCCACGGTCGGTGCCGCCAGGCGCTGGATCAAGCGGCTTGTATTCGCAACCGATCCATCCGGTGTAGCCCAAGCGATCCACCAGATCGAACAGGTCAGCAAAAGCAATGTCACCCGTACCGGGTTCATGGCGGTCTGGGGTGTCGGCCAACTGCATGTGAGCCATTCGCGGCAGCAGGTCCTTGATCGTTTGACTCACATCCACACCCATGCGTTGCGCGTGGTAGAGGTCGTACTGCAAAAACAGGTTGTCGGCGCCCACCTCGTCCATCAACCCGATGGCTTGTCGAGGCTCGCTCACAAAGTACCCCGGCATATCAAAGGTGTTGATCGGTTCGATGAGCAACGGCAGGCCCAGTTTCTCCGCCTCGGCCGCGGCAAAGCGCACATTGCTCACCCAGGTGGCGCGCGCCCGCGACTCGCTCACGCCCAATGGGGGCACGCCAGACATGCAATGCCAGCGCTGCGCGCCGATGACACCCGCATATGAAGCGGCCTGCGCCACACCGGTACGGAACTCTTCCTCCCGGCCTGGAATGCAGGCCAGCCCCCGATCACCCGCGCCCCAATCCCCGGGCGGTAGGTTGTGCAGCACGAGTTGCAGCCTGTGCTGTTGCAGCCGCTGGGCAATGGCTTGAGCCGGATGGCCATACGGAAACAGAAACTCCACCGCCTTGAAGCCAGCCAGAGCTGCGGCGGCAAAACGGTCGAGAAACGGCAGTTCGTTCCAGAGCAGGGTGAGGTTGGCGGCGAAGCGGGGCATTTGAGTATTCTCATGGAGCCGGGCATGGAAGACCAACCGATTCCACGATACTTGGTGTTCGGATGGCGGCACATCGCCGACACAACGGTCTGATATGAACTCACTCCTCATCGACAACGCCACCTGCATCGCTGCTTTTGACCATGCCGATCCGTCCCGAGGCCGCGAGTGGCACAACGCATCACTCTTGGTGCGCGGCAACCTGATCGAATGGATTGGCCCAACTTCCGAACTGCCGCCCGCATTGCGCGAATCGACCGACGAAACCATTGATGCGCGCGGCCACTTGGTGACGCCCGGGCTGGTCAACACGCACCACCACATGTACCAGTCGCTCACGCGGGCCATCCCCGGCGTGCAGGACGCCGAGCTGTTCAGCTGGCTGCGCGGTCTCTACCCGATCTGGGCGGGGCTGACGCCAGAGATGGTGCGAGTCTCGACCCAGGTCGTCATGGCCGAACTGCTGTTGAGTGGCTGCACCACCACCAGCGATCACCTGTATATCTACCCGAACGGCGTGCGACTGGAAGACAGCATCGAAGCCGCGCAGCAGATCGGCATGCGCTTTGTGGCCACGCGCGGCAGCATGAGCGTGGGCCAGTCCCAAGGCGGCCTGCCGCCCGACCGGGTGGTGGAAAGGGAAGACGCGATCCTGAAAGACAGCCAGCGCCTGATCGAGGTCTGGCACGACGCGTCGCACGGCGCCATGGTGCAGATCGCGCTGGCGCCTTGCTCGCCTTTCTCCGTGAGCCCCGCGCTGATGAAGCAAAGCGCCGAGCTGGCCCGTAGCTTCAAAGGGCAAGGCGTGCGGCTGCACACCCACCTGGCCGAGAACGACCACGACATCGCCTACAGCCGCGAAAAGTTCAACATGAGCCCGGCGCAGTACGCGCAGGAACTCGGCTGGCTGGGCGACGACGTCTGGCACGCGCACTGCGTGAAACTGGACGACGAAGGCATCAGCCTGTTTGCCGCCAGCCGCACTGGCGTGGCGCACTGCCCTTGCAGCAACATGCGCCTGGCCAGCGGGATCGCGCCGGTCCGCCGCATGCTCAACGCTGGCATCCCGGTGGGCCTGGGCGTGGACGGCAGCGCCAGCAACGATGCGGCGCACATGGTCAACGAAGCGCGGCAGGCGATGCTTCTAGCGCGGGTGGGCCGGGCATTGCAACCGCCTGAATCCCGCGATGGACGCACGTTCTTCGGTTGCGACCTCGGGCCTGCAGAGATGACCGCGCGCGACAGCTTGCACATTGCGACACGCGGTGGCGCACAAGTGTTGGGACGCAAAGAGATAGGGCACCTGGCCGTGGGCATGTGCGCCGACTTCGCGCTGTTCGATCTTCGTACATTGGGCTTTGCCGGCAGCGCGGTCCACGACCCGGTGGCCAGCCTGCTGCTGTGCGCCAGCACGCAGGCGGCCTACACGGTGGTCAATGGCAAGGTCGTGGTACGAGAAGGGCAACTGGCCACCGTGGACCTGGGCCCGCTGGTTGAACACCACAACCGCCTGGCCATCGAACTGGTTCAGGCAACACCGTAAGCGCTGCCATGCTCAATGCCAGGGTGCCAGCAGCACTGACAACCAGCCATTGAGATCCAGGATTTCCTGCGGACACACTTCGTGACCCATGTCGTAGTCGTGCCAGGCAATGTCGTAGCCGCAGCGCAGCAGCTTGTCGCGCGACGCTTCAGCCCGCGAGGGAACCACCACTGGGTCCTGCCGACCATGGGCCATGAAGATCGGCACGTCTCGGTTGGCCACGCTGGCTTCGGCATCGGTCGCGATCGACAGTGGCAGGTAGCCCGAGAGCACGATCAGCCCCGCCAGGCGCTGTGGCGCCCGCAGACCCGCCATCAGGACCATCACTGCACCTTGTGAAAACCCCAAGAGCACCACATGCTCTGGCGGAACGCCGCGCGCCGCTTCTCGGTCAATCAGGGCCTGCACCACCTCGCGCGAGGCGCGCAGTCCTTCTTCATCCTGGGTCGAAATGGCGCCCGTTTCCGCAGCCACGGGACGCGGGTCGTACCAGGCGCTCATTGGTTCGCCGCTGTTGACGCTCACCTGCCGCAACGGCGCGTCCGGAAACACAAAACGCACGGGGC
>JBIIQD010000077.1:0-8522 GCA_044342265.1 Hydrogenophaga sp.
TTGTAGTCAATGCCGTACTCGGTGTTGTCGTAGCCGATGCGCTTGATGGTGTCGCGCGCCACCTGGATGTAGTCGACGTGGGCGTTGGTGGTGATTTCACCGGCCAGCACCACCAGACCAGTGTTGCACAGGGTTTCAGCGGCCACACGGCTGCGCGGGTCCTGCTTGAAAATCGCGTCGAGGATTGCGTCTGAAATCTGGTCGGACACCTTGTCGGGGTGACCTTCAGAGACAGATTCGGAAGTGAAGAGGAAATCGTTCGCCATATAAACTCCAGAGTTGATGAACCGGCGTTGCCGGTTGTCTGGTTCGGCGAACGCTTTAGCGGAATTTGTGAATCGCCCCGCAATTAGTTCAATAACTCGGCGATGTCCGGATTTTACCCCGACTGGTGTCACGGTTGTGTACCCTTTTCTCTTTCGACTGCTGTCCCTGTTCCCACTGCCGTTGTTGCACGCGCTCGGCTGGCCGCTGGGCTGGCTGAGTTTTTGTCTGTCTGCACGGTACCGGCGCAGGCTGTTTGCAAACGCGGAACTGGCGGGTTTTCCTCGTTCGGTGGCATTGGCCTCGGTCGCCGAGGCGGGCAAGATGGTCACTGAGTTGCCTCGACTGTGGCTGGGCAAGCCTGTGCCTCTGCAATGGGATGGCATGGCGCTGGCCGAGGCGGCCATTTCCGAAGGCCAAGGCGTGTTGTTTCTGACCCCGCACCTGGGTTGTTTCGAAGTGACGGCACAGCTGCTGGCGCAAGAGTTCGGCGACCGGATGCCCATCACCGTGCTGTATCGACCCGCGCGCCAGCCTTGGCTGCGTGACATCATGGAGCGCGCCCGGCATCGGCCTGGCCTGTCGACGGCACCGACCACGCTGGCGGGCGTCAAACAATTGATCAAGGCGCTCAAGTTGCGCCAAAGTGTCGGGCTGCTGCCCGACCAGGTGCCGCCCGATGGTCAGGGCGTTTGGGCACCGTACTTCGGCAAGGACGCGTACACGATGACACTGTCCGCAAGACTGGCGTTGACCGCTGGCTCGCGGGTTCTGCTGATCTGGGGCGAGAGGCTGCCCTGGGGGCAGGGTTATCGGGTGCACTTGCGAGCGTTTCGACCGGATGCCGACGGCCAGCTGTCGGCCCAGCCGCTGGAGGCCGCCCGCCAGATCAACGAAGCCATGGAGACGCTCGTGCGGGAATGCCCAGCACAGTATCTCTGGTCTTATGAGCGGTACAAGGTGCCGGCGGGCCAAAGCCACGCCGCCCGGCTGGAAACCGAGCGCGAGCAGGGCGCTTGATCGAAACCCAGTTGATGGCAGAACCCTACGCTACCCCGCCACGCAGCCCGATGGTCAAACCGCTCCTGAGCCTGGCTGTGCTGGGCCTGCTGCGCGTGACGCGGCACCTGCCGCTTTCTTGGTTGCGTGCTCTGGGAGCCGCATTGGGCTGGCTGCTGTATGCCGTGGTAGGCGGGCGCCGGCGCATTGCTGACATCAATGTCCACCTCTGCTTCCCGCAGTGGAGCGAAGAAGAGCGCAAGCGCGCAGTGCGTCGGCATTTCGTCCTGTTCGCGCAGGCCTGGCTCGATCGTGGCTGGCTATGGGAAGGCAGCCCAACGCTGGTACGACGTCGTTTGCGCCTGCAAGGCGCGGTGCATGAGCTGGAAAGTCTGTTACCGACTCTGTTGTTCGCGCCCCATTTTGTCGGGATGGACGCAGGCTGGATCGGTTTGACGGCCCACGTAGAACGGCGTTTCTGCGGCCTGTATGCGCGCCAGCGCAATCCGGTGATGGACCAATGGATGGCTTCGGGCCGAAGTCGGTTCGGGCAACCACACATCGTGGCAAAAAATGCCGGGCTCAAGGCGCTGGTCAGTGCATTGCGGGCTGGCGAGCCGCTTTATCTGTTGCCGGACATGGACTACGGGCCCCGGGATTCGGTGTTCGTGCCGTTTTATGGTGTGAACGCAGCGACGATTCCTTCGCTCTCACGTTTTGCGCGGATGGGCGGCGCCCGGGTATTGCCCATCCTCAGCCGACTCACGCCGGAAGGCTATGAGATCACGGTCTTGCCTGCCTGGCAGGACTTCCCGACCGAAGATGTGTTGGCAGACACGGCGCGCATGAACCGGCATCTGCAAGAGTGGATCAACGAAACGCCGTCCCAGTATTACTGGGTGCACAAACGCTTCAAGACACGGCCCCCCGGCGAACCGTCGCTTTACCGCTAAAGGGCGCCAGCGTCGGTCGCTTCTTCGGGTTTCGTTCCAGCGTCTGTGGATTGCATGGGTGGGGTTTCGTGTGCCCATTCCCACAGCAACAGTGCGACTTCGTCCAGTCCCTGCTTCTTCAGCGCAGAAAACAGTCGCACTTCACCGCCACCCGTCTGCAGCCTTGCGATTGACAGCGCTTTGTTGGCCTCGGCCCGGGACAATTTGTCGGCCTTGGTCAGCAGCACCAGAAACTTCAGGCCATCTTCAACGCGTG
Source organism: Hydrogenophaga sp. (assembly GCA_044342265.1). GTDB lineage: Bacteria > Pseudomonadota > Gammaproteobacteria > Burkholderiales > Burkholderiaceae_C > Hydrogenophaga. The sequence continues at coordinate 2,473 of JBIIQD010000077.1, forward strand.
GGCGGATGATCTCCAGCAACGCCTCGTCCAGCTCGGTCAGCCCCAACCTGGGGTCGCACAGCAGGACGATCGCGCGCAAATTGGTTCGCGTCACCAGGTAGTTGGCCATCACACGCTGCCAGCGCAGTTTGGCCTCACGAGGCACAGCGGCGTAGCCGTAGCCCGGGAGGTCGGCCAGCACGGCGTCGGTCTGTCCCTGTTTACCCAGCGAAAACAGGTTGATGCTCTGGGTGCGACCAGGGGTTTTTGACGCAAAGGCCAGCCGTTTTTGCTGGGTCAGCGTGTTGATGGACGTTGACTTGCCCGCATTGGATCGGCCGACGAAGGCAATTTCAGGCAAATCAAGGGCAGGCAAATGCTCCAGCTGCGGCGCAGTGGTCAAGAAGCGCGCAGTGTGCAGCCAGCCGTGGGCAATCTTGAGCTCCGGGCGCGCAGAACGCAGGGCGATAGAGGGAGAGGAAGGGGTTTGGGATTGAGTCATCAGGGGTTATACCAATGGGTCATTGTAAAATCCTCGGGTTGTCTTCTGATTCCCTGCGAAAACCATCAACCTGACGCCGTCCTCGTGACGACTGCCCCCGACATGAAATTGCCCGCTTCATTTTTTTGCACCGCCGCTGCGCTGGTCCTGTCGTTCAGTGCTCATGCTCAGGCCGCCAAGCCCGATCTGGCCAAAGGCGCTGCGCTGTTTGGTCAGGTGTGTGTGGCGTGTCATGCCGCGGACGGCAATTCGACCACGCCAGCAAACCCGAAGCTTGCGCAGCAGCATCCCGAGTATCTCGTCAAGCAACTGCAGGAATACAAGTCGGGCAAACGGGACAACGCGGTGATGAAGGGTTTTGCCTCGGCGCTGTCCGATGAGGACATGCGCAACATTGCGTTCTGGCTGGCGGATCAAAAGGCCACCACCGGATTTGCGACCGAGAAGGACCTGATACGTGCCGGTGAGCGCATTTACCGCGGTGGCATCCCCGATCGCCAGATCGCCGCTTGCGCCGGCTGTCATGGTCCCAAGGGTTCTGGCATCCCAGCCCAATACCCCCGTTTGTCCGGCCAGCACGCGGAATACACCAGCACCCAACTCAAGGCCTTTCGTGCTGGCATTCGCAACAACAATGCCCAGATGACCGGCGTGGCTGCCAAGATGAACGACATAGAGATCAAGGCCGTGTCCGATTACATCGCTGGTCTGCGATGATCTCGAAGCCCCCGCTTGATGCGGGGATATAAGTCATCAATAATGTTTGGAAAGACAATCAGCAGAGCGATCGTGCTTTGATTGAACCGCCAGCTTCTCGACGACTCACTGCAGGGTGCGTTCTGGCTCAACCGGAACCACCCTGTTTTTGATTGGTCAGCCCTGATGACGACATCCACCCAAGGCCTTGAGCTCCGCACCGGTTCCCGCTTTGTCGGCCACCTGGTCGAATTGCTCTCGTCGATGCGGTTTGCCATTTCGTTGCTGACCGTGATTTGCATTGCCTCGGTGATCGGCACCGTGGTCAAACAGCATGAACCGCTGAACAACTACGTGAATCAGTTCGGGCCGTTCTGGGCTGAGGTGTTCGGCAAGGCGGGACTGTTCACGGTCTACAGCGTTTGGTGGTTCTTGCTGATCTTGGCTTTTCTGGTGATCAGCACAAGCCTTTGCATTGCCCGCAACACGCCCAAGATCTTCTCTGATTTCAAGGCGTTCAAGGAAAACATCCGAGAACAAAGCCTGAAGTCGTTCCCCAATCGGGCCGAAAACACCTTGTCTGAACTGCCTGAAACGGCCGCCCACCGGGTAGGACAGAGTTTGCTGTCGGCCGGATGGCGCGTGAAGCTTCAGTCGCGCGGCACGCCTCAGGGTCAAGGCTGGATGGTGGCGGCGAAAAAAGGTACGACCAACAAGATCGGCTACTTGGCGGCCCACAGCGCCATCGTGCTGGTGTGCCTGGGGGGGCTGCTGGACGGCGACCTGGTCGTGCGTGCCCAAATGTGGTTCAACGGCAAGACTTCGTTCTCCGGGGGCGGCCTGATTTCCGATGTGCCGGCGCAGCACCGGCTCTCGCCCTCCAATCCGACTTTTCGCGGCAATCTGCTGGTGACCGAAGGCACCAGCTCCGGCACGGCACTCCTGCCGCAATCCGACGGTGTGCTGCTCCAGGACTTGCCGTTTACGGTCGAACTCAAGAAGTTCATCGTCGAGTACTACGAGACTGGCATGCCCAAGCTGTTTGCCAGTGAGATCGTGATCCACGACAACCAGACGGGCGAGAAAAAGGAAGCCAGGGTGGAGGTCAATCACCCGGCCAATCATCGCGGCATCAACATTTACCAGTCCAGTTTCGACGATGGTGGATCCAAGGTGCAACTGCAGGCCTATCCCATGGGGACCCTGGTGGCACCGTTCGAGGTGTCGGGTGTGATTGGTGGCACCTCGCCGCTGAGCAATGGCGACCGCAAGCTATCGTTGGAGTACACCGGGCTGCGAGTCATCAATGTGGAAAATCTCACCAACGATGGGGTGCCCGGCACGGATGTCCGCAAGGTTGATCTGCGCGAGTCGATTGAGAGCCGACTGGGGTCGGGCCACAAAGTGTCAACCGAGAAAAAACTGCGTAACGTCGGACCTAGCATCACGTACAAGTTGCGTGATGCTGCAGGCCAGGCAACGGAGTTTCACAACTACATGTTGCCCGTGGAGATTGATGGATCTCGCGTGTTCCTGCTGGGCGCGCGCGAAACGCCTACAGACACTATGCGCTATCTGCGCATTCCGGTGGACGACAAGGACGGCATCGATGGCTTTGTCCGCTTGAGCTCGGCGCTGGCCGATCCAGACATGCGAGCTGAAGCAGTTCGGCGGTATGCAGCATTGGCGGTTGAACCCGGCAAGCCAGAGCTGACCCAGGCGCTGGAGGCGTCGGCCGCCCGTGCCATCGCTCTGTTCTCTGGTGCAGAGAAGTTGTTGCCCGTCCAAGACGCCCCACCTGGCCAGGACGGCCAGATCCGTGGCGGACTTCCGGCGGTGTCGGCGTTCCTGGAGGCCAACGTTCCGGTGGCCGAACGGGAGAGGGCCAGCGACGTGCTGGTGCGCATTCTCAACGGTACGCTGTTCGAGCTCGCGCAGGTCGGCCAGGAAAAGGCAGGACTCTCACCGTTGCCGCGCGACGATGCCACCCATCAATTCATGTCGCGCGCAGTGCTGAGTCTGAGCGACAGCTTGTACTATCCCGCGCCGATGATGTTTCAGCTCAAAAGCTTCGAGCACGTCCAGGCCAGCGTGTTCCAGGTGGCCCGAGCGCCGGGGCAGACCATCGTTTATCTGGGCTGCGTGTTGCTGATCCTGGGTGTGTTTGCGATGTTGTATGTGCGCGAGCGTCGGCTCTGGGTTTGGCTTGCGCCCGCTGCCAATGGTGGCAGTCAGGCGTCGATGGCGCTGTCGTCCAATCGCAAGACAATGGAGTCAGACCAAGAGTTCGACCAGTTGAAATCCCAGTTGCTGAAGGTGAATGTATGAACACTGCGACACAGACTTTTGAGTTGAAGAACAACCGGCAGGGCCTGGGTCTTGGTCCCGGCTTCCTGGCGCGTCGGGATCGGTGGGACTGGCTGTTCGCCGCGCTGGTGTTCGGCGGGGCGGCGTGGGCCTTCGTGCAGTACGGCTCAGCGATGAACATCTACGAGAAGTGGATTCTCGCGGGCTGCGTACCGTCGCTGGTCGGGCTGAGCTGGTTCTGGCGGCCTTTGCGTGCGCTTTGCGTGGTGGTGGCGCTGCTCTCCCTCACCGCCATCTGGCTGTACCAGACACCCGAAGGCGCCGATCTGGAACGGGCAGAGCAGGTCTTCTTGTTGAAGTATTTCATTTCCAGCCAGTCGGCCATTCTCTGGATGAGCCTGCTGTTCTTCATGAGCACCACTTTTTACTGGATCGGGTTGCTAACGCGCGCTGGCGAAACGTTTGAAGTGTTGGGTTCGCGTCTGGCATGGACCGCGGTCGCGTTGGCCTTGGTCGGCACCATGGTCCGCTGGTACGAAAGTCACCAGATTGGTCCTGATATCGGTCACATCCCGGTGAGCAATCTGTACGAGGTGTTCATTCTCTTTTGCTGGATGACGACCGCCTTCTATCTGTACTATGAGGACCGCTACCGCACCCGCTCCATGGGCGCCTTCTCTATGCTGGTTGTCAGCGCCGCCGTGGGTTTTCTGCTGTGGTACACGGTGGTGCGCGGAGCTCATGAAATCCAGCCGCTGGTGCCTGCGTTGCAAAGCTGGTGGATGAAGGTGCATGTGCCAGCCAACTTCGTCGGCTATGGCACGTTCGCCATCGCTGCCATGCTGGCTTTCGCCTACCTGATCAAGCAAAGCGCCGCCGAAACGCGGTGGTACAAACTGGCGCCGCTGTTTCTGCTCGGTATTGTGCTGTGCCTGGAGCCGATCGTGTTTCGCCAGTCCGCGCTGGAAAAGGGCGGTAGCTATTGGTTCGTCTATTTCGGGGTGTCCGCACTGATCGTCGGCGGCATCATGGCCGCGCGGCGGCGTATCGCTGAAAAGCTGCCGAGTTACGAGGTGCTGGACGACGTGATGTACAAGGCCATCGCAATCGGCTTCGCTTTCTTCACCATCGCCACCGTATTGGGCGCATTCTGGGCGGCCGAAGCCTGGGGTGGGTATTGGAGCTGGGACCCGAAAGAGACCTGGGCGTTGATCGTCTGGTTGAACTACGCGGCCTGGTTGCACATGCGCTTGATGAAGGGCCTGCGTGGCACGGTGGCGGCCTGGTGGGCGCTGGTGGGGCTGGCGATCACAACCTTTGCCTTCCTGGGCGTCAACATGTTCCTCTCGGGGTTGCACAGCTACGGCGAGCTCTGATGGGCAACTTGTAAGAAGGCAGCGGATCCCACGACCCACGCGTACTCAGGAGCGCGCCATGATGATTCGGTCCAGCAACCCCGGTTTCCAGCACCCCATCTCCAGCGAGATCACTTCTCGTGAGGCCTATCTGGGTCGGCGCGAGTGGATGCAGCGCATGGCCTTGGGCGCGGGTGGGTCGGTGCTCGCTTCATGGGCCTCTCGTCACGCAATCGCCCAAAGTGTCACCCGTCCAGGCAAATTGTTGCCGCTGCCTGCCGTACGTACGACAGTGGCAGGCGCTTTTGCAGCTGACCTGCTGACGACTTACGAACACGCCAGCACCTACAACAACTTTTACGAATTCGGCACGGACAAGTCCGATCCGGCGGCGTATGCGAAGACGCTCAAACCCCGTCCATGGACCGTGGCTGTCGAAGGGCTGGTGAACAAACCGCGCTCGTTGGGCATCGACGACTTGATGAAGCTCGCTCCCATGGAAGAGCGGATCTATCGCCTGCGTTGCGTCGAAGGCTGGTCGATGGTGATCCCATGGATCGGGTTTTCGCTGAGTGAACTGATCCGTCAAGTCGAGCCGCAGGGCAGTGCCAAGTACGTCGAGTTTGTCACGCTGGCCGACAGACAGATGATGCCGGGCCTGCGCTCGAACGTGTTGTCCTGGCCATATGTCGAAGGCCTGCGAATGGACGAGGCAAGACATCCGCTGACGATGCTGAGCTTCGGGATGTATGGCGAGGTGCTGCCCAACCAGAATGGTGCGCCTGTGCGGCTGGTGGTGCCTTGGAAGTACGGCTTCAAGAGTGGCAAGTCGCTGGTGAAGATCCGGTTTGTGGAGAAGGAACCCAAGACAGCTTGGAACGTCGCTGCTCCTCAGGAATACGGGTTCTTTTCCAACGTCAATCCAGATGTGCCGCACCCGCGCTGGAGCCAGGCCACTGAGCGTCGCATTGGCGATGAGGGCGGATTGTTGGCCAAACGTCGCAAAACCGAGCGCTTCAACGGTTATGAAGCGCAAGTCGGTTCGCTGTATGCGGGCATGGACCTCAAGAAGCAATTCTGATGCGCTGGCTTGGCCACCCGGCTGCAAAGCCCTTGGTCTTTGTGGTTTGCCTGCTGCCGGCCATCTGGCTGCTGTGGGCGGCGATGCATGACCAGCTGGGTGCCAACCCGGCAGAAGCGCTGATTCGGTC
>JBIIQD010000078.1:0-8446 GCA_044342265.1 Hydrogenophaga sp.
GCTGTTCGCCATTTAAAGAGGTACGTGAGCTGGGTTTAAAACGTCGTGAGACAGTTTGGTCCCTATCTTCCGTGGGCGCTGCAGATTTGAGGAAGCCTGCTCCTAGTACGAGAGGACCGGAGTGGACGCACCTCTGGTGTACCGGTTGTCACGCCAGTGGCATTGCCGGGTAGCTAAGTGCGGAAGAGATAACCGCTGAAAGCATCTAAGCGGGAAACTCGTTCCAAGATGAGATCTGCCGGGGCCTTGAGCCCCCTAAAGGGTCGTTGAAGACTACGACGTTGATAGGTCAGGTGTGGAAGCGCAGTAATGCGTTAAGCTAACTGATACTAATTGCCCGTGAGGCTTGACCCTATAACTTTGATGAAAGCACAGCAAGTGCAAATGTCGTATGCCGACACGACCGATTGGTCGTGACGATGGCTGCAATCAAAAGAAGCTGATTTTTGACTCTATGAATTCGCCTGGCTGTGCATTGAATACAGCTGGGCAGCAAGTTATGTCTGACGACCATAGCAAGTTGGTCCCACTCCTTCCCATCCCGAACAGGACCGTGAAACGACTTTGCGCCGATGATAGTGCGGGTTCCCGTGTGAAAGTAGGTCATCGTCAGACTATTATTGAAGCCGACAAAGCCCCCAAGCATTCTGTGTTTGGGGGCTTTGCATTTGGTGGCTTCAATGTTTGAAGCTCCATTGCCATAGACCAATTGTCAGATGTTGTGAACCCACTGCCCTTCACGCCTTAAAGCCTGGCTGCGCACAAGTTCCGACAACAAGCCTTCCAACCATTCGGTGGCCTCTGCCTGCAGTGTTTCCGGAATTACCTTGGCAAGGTAAGGCGTCTGTTGAGCCCATCGCAGCAGTGCTTCTTGCTCCATCGCTTGGCATTCCATCAAGTGAAACTTGATAAGGACCTTCTGGGCGTGGCGCAGGTGTTGTTCGGGTGAGGCTTTGAAGCGTTTGAGTCGGGAGCGTGCCCTGACCAGTGCATCGGAAACGTCCTCGAACACAATTCCATGTCCCGGGATCACCACCGCTGGGCCCAATGACTCAATCAGCGAAAGTGTTTCTTCGACTTCTTCGAACGCCGACTTTCCTTCAAGCTCGGGGAACACAACACCAAACCCGTTCTGCCACAAGGCGTCTGCTGAAATGAGCAGTTTGCCTTCAGGCTGAAAGAGCACAATGGAGTGAGGATCATGGCCCTTGGCACCATGGATTTGCCAGGGCCGATCTCCTAGCTGCAATTCTTGACCTGGGGCCAAAAGGCCATCGAAGACAAATCGGGGGCATTGTTGTCCGGTCGGGATGTAGCTCAAAGCATGGGCGTCCCATTGCTCGACCGCGAGCGCTTGGCCTGGGGGTATAAAGGTGCGCAGGTCGGCGTATCGAGCCTGAAGAGCTGCGTTGCCGCCACAATGATCGCTGTGTAGATGGGTGTTCAACAGAAGATCAAGGGGCACTGCTTCCAGGACAGACTCGACCAGAAGCAGGGTTTGCTGGGTATGGCTGCAATGGCCAGAATCCACCAAAGCCGTTGGACCGTTCACGCCACGAATCAGAACGTTGTTGGAAGAGAGCCAGCCGCGCTCAAAGACCGAAACGCCAGCGCGCTTCAGCGCTTCCAATGAGGAGGATATGGTCATGTGTTGCTGGTTTCAAGCGCCGACGCGCAAATGCAGACTGTGCCCAACCGCCACAGATTGAGAAAAGTGCCCAATCCGAAGAGATCCGAAACAATCGAGACAGGCTGTTCGACAGAAATCACTGAGGTATTGTGACGCTGCATCCGCTGGTTCGATTCAGGATCGGCTCTGCGCCCCTGTCGCGCGAAGTGCCTCTGCAAACGCCGAAGCGCATGGGGCCATCGGCTCATCAAATAGCCTTTCGATCCACCTCCGCTCACGGCCTTCGACCGTGGTCAAAAAAGGTCCTGCATCGCCAAGGGCGGCAAAAGCGGCGAAACCATCCTCAAGGAACTGCTGCAAAGCGGACATGCCTGCGGCTTTCGCAGGACGGCGCATCATCTTCAGGGCGAGGAGCAGTGATTTGCTTCGGGTCATGCGCTGCAGTTCAAGCCCTATGTGCCGCACTACCATCAGCTGTCGTTCCCGTGCGGGGCGTTGAGCTGTCAGCCGCCAGGAGCGAACGTAACGCTCAGCGAGGGGCTCGGTCTCACCGAGCGCGAGCCAATGCGTCGCCAAGGTGTGGTCCAGCGTCTCGGTAAGGGCATGCATCTCCGCCAAGTCGATGGCCAGCTCAATCACAGCGCCAGGAAACATCCGCTCGAGCGCGCCAGCGATGCGCCCAAACTGCACATCGCGGTCCGCGAAATCATGGTCTCCGTACAGACGGTCCAGAAAAAAGTGTGCAGCCAGTCCTTGTTGAGGATGAAGCAGCACATCGGCATAGGTGGCGCGAAATCGTGAAGCCTGCAACTGCTTGACGATCGCTACGGCGGCTCCTAAGCCTTCATGATGCGCCTGCTGACGCAAAGCGGCCACGGTGTCTAGCTGAGACCGGATCCTTTCAGCGGCTTGCAGGGGGGCACTCATGGGTGCGTCAGTTTATCCATACCGCGCCACCGATGACCTAGAGCCAATGCTCTAGGCACCTTACTTGGACAGCGGCACACACATGCCATAGTTGAACCATGCATTCCACCCACGAGTCCCCGAAGACACTCCTTCATGCGAATTCCCGACTGGCTCGACTCCAACAAGCCATTGTGTTCGGCACACTGGTGGCATTGGCCGCCTGGCTGTACGCAAGTTGGGAGAATTCAGCCCCGCTTGCGCTGGCAGGGTTTGGACTTCTGTTGCTGGGCTATGCACTGGTACTCGCGCTCGAGTTTGTAGCGGTCGCGCAAGTGAACCGGCGTGACCCTGCGCCCCGGGCCGGGTTCAGGACTTTCGTAAAGGCATGGTGGCAGGAAGTGATCGCGGCGCCTATGGTCTTTTCCTGGCGCCAGCCATTTCAATGGCGTGCGCTCGCCGATCAGGATGTCACCGCTGTTCCGGGGGCAACCGCAGTGGTTCTGGTGCACGGCTTTGTCTGCAACCGAGGCTTTTGGTTGCCCTGGATGCGCGAGATGCGCAGGATCGGTATGCCTTACACCTCTGTAAACCTGGAACCGGTGTTCGGCTCGATCGACGACTACGTTCCTTTGATTGATGACGCCGTGCGGCGTGCCCACGACCTGACTGGACGCACGCCTGTCGTGGTGTGCCACAGCATGGGCGGGCTGGCGGTTCGGGCCTGGCGGGCAGGCACGTCCGACGCCGACGAGCGGATCCGGCACATCGTCACGATTGGCACACCCCACAGTGGAACCTGGCTTGGCCAGTTCACCCTTGTGCCTAATGGCAAGCAGATGCGCCAGGACAGTCCCTGGGGACGGTCGTTGCGCGAGCGTGAAGCACAACGCTGGCCCGCCGGGGCGTATGGCTGCTTCACGTGCTGGTACTCCAACACCGACAACATCGTGTTTCCGGCGACCACCGCGACTTTGCCCGGTGCCGACAACCGCCACCTACCTGGCCATCCGCACGTAGCGATGGCATTTGCAGACACGGTGATGGAAGGCACGCTCGACCTCGTACTGTCATTGCCCAAGGCGGCGGGAATTGCAGGCTCGCGCTGAACACCACGAAATGCCGCAGGCACCCAGTTGTCCTGTTAAATCACTCCGCGACGCACCTGATCCAGTTCCATGGTCTCGAACAGCGCCTTGAAATTGCCTTCGCCAAAACCCTGATTACCTTTGCGCTGGATGAACTCGAAGAAGATAGGTCCGAGCTGGTTTTCGCTGAAGATCTGGAGCAGCAGCTCGCCCGGCGTGCCGTCGACCAGGATGTTGCGTGCCTTGAGTGCGCCAATGTCTTCGCCGTGGTTCGGAATGCGCTGCGGCAGCAACTCGTAATAAGTCTCGCTGGTGTCCAGCAGTTTGAGGCCTTCGAGCTGCAGTGCGTCGACCGTGTCATAGAGGTTGGACGAAGACAGTGCGATGTGCTGGATGCCCTCGCCCTGGTAACGTTCAAGGTATTCTTGGATCTGTCCAGCCTTCTCATTGCCCTCTTCATTGATCGGGATTCGTATCTTGCCGCAGGGGCTTGTCATGGCCTTGCTCTTGATACCGGTCTGCTGGCCTTCGAGGTCAAAGTAACGCACTTCTCGGAAGTTGAAGATACGCTCATAAAAGCCGGCCCATTCGGCCATTCGGCCGCGATGTACGTTGTGTGTCAGGTGGTCGATAAGGGTCAAGCCGTGGCCCGTCGGAGAGAGTTCGGCGCCTGGCAGCGGATAGAAGTCGACATCGTAGAAACCAATGTTTCCGATCTCGCCCTCCCGGGCGCCGCTCTTGCCGCGCCAGCGGTCGATGAAATAAATGATGGAGTCGCCAATGCCCTTGATGGCCGGGATGTTGAGCTCACCAGGTCCGGCTGCGTTGGCGTAGCCCCAGGCGCCCAATGAAAGGGCGCGTTCGTAGGCAGCCTTGGCGTCTTGCACGCGAAAGGCAATCGCGCAAACGCTGGGGCCATGCTGCCGTGCGAAGCGCTGCGCAAAGCTGTCGGACTCGGCATTGATGATGAAGTTGATTTCTCCCTGACGGTACAGCGTCACGTTTTTGTGGCGGTGCTTGGCAATGGCCTTGAAGCCCATGCGCGTGAAAAGTGCGCCCATGGCGGCTGGGTCCGGTGCGGCGTATTCGATGAACTCGAAACCGTCGGTGCCCATCGGGTTCTCCCAGGGGGTAGAGGAGGCGGCTGAGGCGGTCAGGCTGGCGTTCAAGGGTCTCTCCTGTGCGATGAGGAATGCACCACTGTATCTTCGCTGGATGTCACGCTTTCTGCGTTTCTGGGCGCATCTATGCAATAACGCGCATGAATCATGCAAAATAGTCGAAATGGAAGCACTCGACAAGCTAGATCGTCATATCCTGCGCCACCTTCAAGCCGATGGCCGTGCCACCTACGACCAGATCGCCGACGGGGTGGGCCTGTCGCCCAGCGCCGTGTTGCGGCGGGTCAAGCGACTGGAAGAGTCGGGTGTGATCGCCCGCTATGTGGCGTTGATCAGGCCGGATGCGGTGGGTCTGGGCCTGACGGCGTATGTGAATGTGCGTCTGGAAAAGCACAGTGGCGCCGCCAAACGCAACCCGATGGACGACTTTCGCGCCAGCGTCCTGGGCTGGCCTGAGGTGGTGGAGTGCGCCGCGCTCACCGGAGAAATGGATTTCCTGCTGCGCCTGGTGGTCGCCGACATGGGCGCCTACTCGCGCTTCATGATGGATGTGCTGCTGCGCCACCCTGCCGTCCAGGACTGCAAGACCAGTTTCATGATGGACCGGGTCAAGAGCACCACCGCCTTGCCCGTGTGAGTTGCTATCGTTTTTGCTGCATGCCAGCAACGTTCAAGCGCTGTTCTGACGCATTCGTCACCCGTTCATCGGGTTGCACCCTTGTTTAGAGGGGCTGTACCTTGTCGACATGGGGAAAACCCTTAAATTCACGGCATGTCTCATGACGCCAACCTGATGCCTGAAGCCTCGCGGACTCCGCCGGGCTCCGACACGGCCGTGCCGATTCGATCCATGGGCCGCGCCCACGTGCCGCGCATCAAGGACCATCTGCTGGCGCTGGATCCCCATGACCGCTATCTGCGCTTTGGCTACTCAGCCAACGACGAACAGATCGAGCGCTATGTGGACCAGCTTCATTTCGAGCGCGACGAGCTGTTTGGCATCTTCAACCGCAAGCTCGAACTGATCGCCATGGCACATCTGGCGTTTTCTGTGGACCCGACATGCACCAGCTGTGCAGAGTTCGGCGTGTCGGTGTCGAAGGCAGCCCGCGGACGGGGCTATGGCAGTCGCTTGTTCGAGCGGGCGGTGATGCATGCCCGCAACGAAGGCGTGCACCTGATGTTCATTCATGCGCTGTCGGAGAACACGGCAATGCTCAAGATCGCGCGCAAGGCAGGGGCTGTGATCGAGCGTGACCGTTCCGAGAGCGAAGCGCACCTGCGCCTTCCGCTGGCCGACTTCGATTCGCGTGCGACCGAGCTGATCAACGAACAACTGGCCCAGGCCGACTACCAGCTCAAGGCTCAAGCCAAGCACTTTTGGGACGCTCTGGCCATGTTGCAGGAAATCCGCCAGGGCGTTCGCACATCACGCGACAAAGTTCGCGGCTGACCGCCGAGTCAGAACGCACTGGCCCGACAACGGCGCATGCGGTATCCTTTACCGCTGATTCAACCACCACATCTCCCTCGTGTCAGATCACCCTCCCAGTACGGGGCCGCAGCGCAGCCTGCGGCATGAAGACAAGCGTGGATTCCTGCAAAAACTCGCGGAGTTCATCCACCCCGGGCCTGACTCCAAAGACGAGCTGATCGAAACGCTCGCCGAGGCCGAAGACAACGACATCATCAATGCCGAATCGCGTGTCATGCTCGAGGGCGTGATCCGCATCGCCGATATGACTGCTGGCGACGTGATGGTGGCAGCGCCGCGCATGGACGTGCTGGACATCGATGCGCCGTTTGACGAGCTGCTGCATCTGGTTATCGACACGGCGCACTCCCGCTTTCCGGTCTATGAGGGTGAGCGTGAAAACATCATCGGAATCCTGCTCGCCAAGGACCTGCTCAAGTTGCAGCGCGCGCCCGAGCTCAACATTCGCGCCTTGTTGCGTCCGGCCACGTTCGTGCCCGAGAGCAAGGGACTGAACGACTTGTTGCGCGAGTTTCGCGGCAATCGCAACCACCTGGCCATCGTGATTGACGAGTTTGGCCGTGTCGCTGGACTGATCACCATTGAGGACGTGCTGGAAGAGATCGTCGGCGAAATCGAAGACGAGTTCGATGTGGCCGAAGATGATGGCGACATCTTTGCGCTGGCCGATGGCACCTGGCGCATCAGTGGAGACACCGCCATTGAACGCATCAACGAGCAATATGGACTCAAACTGGCCGAAGACGGTTTTGACACCATAGGCGGTCTGATTGCGCACACCATGGGCCATGTGCCTCGGCGGGGCGAAACGCATGAGCTCGAAGGCCTGCGTTTTGTGGTGCTTCACTCCAAGGGCGGCGCTGTCAAGTGGTTCAAGGTGATGCCGTCGCCCGCCCCGGATTGAGCGCGCCCGTCGGCCCATGCGCAGCCTGTTCGGCAACCTTCACACACCCTCCAGTCTGTCGCCGTTGACGGGCTTGCCGTCCAGCCGAGGCGGGCCGGGAGCAGGGCTTTTCTGGTTTCTCGTTTGTGCGCTGGGGGGCGCGTTGCAGGCGGTGTCCCTGGCCTGGCCATGGACCGCATGGCATCCACCGGGCCTTGCGCCTGGACAAGCCAGCGGCTGGTTGCAGATCGGCTCGCTGGCTATGCTGGTATTCGCGTTGCGACATGCACAACGCGTGGTTCAAGCGTTCTGGCGTGGCTGGTTTTTTGCAAGCCTGTGGCTCGCTGGCAGCCTGTGGTGGCTGTTCGTCTCGATGCATGTGTATGGCGGGCTGGCCGCCTGGATGGCGGTGCTGGCGGTGGCGGCGCTCGCTGGCGCGCTGGCACTGTTCTATGCCGTGGCTGCCGCTGTACTGTGTGCCTGGGCGCCGCGACCGCGCTGGCTGCAAGCGCTGATGTTTGCGGGTCTGTGGACCTTGGCGGAGCTTGTGCGTGGACGCTGGCTCACCGGTCTGCCCTGGGGCGCCGGGGGCTACGCTCAGGTGGAGTTGATGGCGGCCTGGGCGCCCTGGATCGGGGTGTACGGCATGGGTGCTATTTCAGCGCTGTTGGCCTACGCCTTGGCGCTGCTGTTGCCGGACTTGGCGCAGCGGGTGTGTCACTGGGCTTTGCCGCCACCGCGGCGCCTGGGGGGCATGCCGTTGCGGCAGCCTTCGGCGTCGGCTTTGTCTCGGTTGGGATCTGCCTCGGTCATTGGTGTGTCACTGGGCTTGCTCTTGAGCGTGGTTTTTGGTGAGCGATGGCGTGACATCGGGTTGCGCGACACAACCAGCGCTGGGGGGCTGAAGGTGTGGTTGCTGCAGGGCAATATCCCGCAGAACGAGAAGTTCGAAACCGGCACCGGTCTCGCCACTGCCTTGTCCTGGTATCCAGCGCAGTTGGCCGAAGCGTCGCGCGCCTTTGCCGCAGGCGCAGGGCCCGATCTGGTGGTCGCGCCCGAGACGGCCGTGCCCGTGCTGCCGCAGCAGCTGGGATCGGAGTTCTGGGAACCTCTGTTCGATGTGATCGAGTCGTCCGCCTCTAAAGGCGCGTCGGGGGTGGGCTTTCTGGTCGGGATTCCGCTGGGATCGATGCAGTTGGGGTACACAAACTCCGCCTGGGGCCTGTCGGCGGACAGGCTCAAAGGCCGCGAAGCCACCTTCCCGGGCGAGCGGTTTTACCGTTACAGCAAACACCATCTGGTGCCCTTTGGTGAGTTCATCCC
>JBIIQD010000079.1:0-8419 GCA_044342265.1 Hydrogenophaga sp.
CGCCACTGGCGCAAGCAGGAACGCACCAAGACGGTTCCCATCCTGATGTTGACGGCGCGCAGCGACGAGACCGACAAGGTTCAGGGGCTGGACGCTGGTGCCGACGACTACATCACCAAGCCCTTTTCCACGCAGGAACTCCTGGCCCGCATCCGCGCTGTGCTGCGTCGCCGTGCACCAGAAATCACCAACGACTCGGTGCAAGTGGGCGAGTTGTCGCTGGATGCCGGCACCTACCGCGTGAGTTTCCGCGAATCCGAGCTCAAGCTCGGTCCGACCGAGTTCAAACTGCTGCACTATCTGATGAAGCATCCCGAGCGGGTTCACACCCGTGGCTCCCTGCTGGACAAAATCTGGGGTGACCACGTGTTCATCGAGGAACGCACCGTAGACGTGCATGTCAAGCGCTTGCGCGAATCACTCGGGGATGCGGCGGCGATGGTCGAGACGGTCCGCGGGGCTGGCTACCGGATCACTTCTCGCCAAGCGGTTGGGCAAGGCAGTATCGACAGCGCTTCATGACGTTCCGAGCGTTGGGCCTGCTGTTGCTGGTGGTGTTCCCGGCTGGTTGGGGCGTTTCCCGGGGCTCTTTGCTGCTGAGCGTGGCGGGGGCGCTTGTCGGCGCGATGACCTGGCTGGTCTGGGATAGCCTGCGTGCAGGGCAGTTGTTGCGCTGGCTGAGCCGACCGGATATTGCCGAGACACCTCGTTTGTCAGGGCTGTGGGGAGAACTCCTGGAGCGTTGCCACAAGCGCTTTCGGCAACTGGATCAAAAGGCCAAGGGCAGTGACGATCGCTTGCAGGATTTCCTTGCGGCGATCCAGGCTTCGCCCAACGGCGTGTTGTTGCTGGACAGTCAGGGGCGCATCGAGTGGAGCAACCTGACGGCGCAGCAGCATCTGGGGATTGATCCGCAGCGCGACTTGGGCCAGTACGTGCGCAACATGGTGAGACACCCGAGCTTTGCGACCTACATGGATGCCCGCGATTTCAGTCAAGAGATCGAGGTGGACGGCCCGGGCCAGCGTCCCAGCCAGCCCACCAAAATCTCGCTACAGATCCATCCCTATGGCGATCAGCGCCAACTGATGCTGACGCGCAACGTGACCGCCGTGCAACTGGCCGAGTCCATGCGTCGCGATTTCGTGGCCAACGTGTCGCACGAGATTCGCACGCCGCTGACCGTGCTCAGCGGGTTTGTGGAGACCATGCAAAACCTGCCGCTGGAAGAGTCCGAGCGGCAACGGTTCCTCGGGCTGATGAGCCAGCAGGCATTGCGGATGCAGACCTTGGTCAACGACCTGCTGACGCTGTCTCGTCTGGAAGGAAGTCCGGCGCCGGGCACGGCGGATTGGACCGAGTTGCAGGAACTTGTGCAGCAAGTGGCGCAAGAGGCGCGAGGCCTGTCCGCGGCGATTGCCAGCCCGCAGCACGAGATTGTGGTGGAGGCTGGTCCGCCGCTTCAAGTGGCGGGCAACCGTTCGGAGTTGTTCAGTGCACTGTCGAATCTGCTGAGCAACGCCGTGCGCTACACGCCGCCGGGTGGGCGTATTCAAGTGGGCTGGTACCAACTGCAAGACAGTGGCGAGGTCTCCCTGTTTGTTCAGGATACGGGCCCTGGCATCGCTGCAGAACATTTGCCCAGGTTGACCGAACGCTTCTACCGTGTGGACCGAAGCCGGTCTCGGGAAACCGGTGGCACGGGGCTGGGCCTTGCCATCGTCAAGCATGTGTCGCAGCGCCACGGTGGACATGTAAGCGTTCAGAGTGTCGAAGGGTCGGGCTCCACTTTCACGATCACTCTCCCAGTTTCCCGCCTGCGATAAGCGCGGATATTGCGGTCAGTGGTTGCATCAGCGCACTCGCTGGTACAGCAGCAGAAATTCCTTGTCGTTGAGGCGGCGTACCGTGCCTTTGTAGGCCCAATCGACCAACTTCACGCGCCGGTCCAGGGTCGACTGGCTGTCGGGGTGCACCACCAACATCTGGCAGGCGTTCCCCGCGCCCTTGGCCGAGCGCACCAGCTTGAGGCCTCCTTGGTACTGAAGGGCGGCTATCTGCGCCTGCCCCAGGCCGTCCACCATGACGCATGGGGAGGTTGCCGGCGTCAGCTTGGCGATCCGGCGGACGAGCGGGCCGTAGCTGCGCCCGAAGTCCAGCAATGGCAGCCACAAGGTCATCAACAAAAGCCAACACAGGGTGGCACCCGCCGCAGGTAACACCAGGCTCTTCCAAATGGCCTGGCGGTGGCGACCGACACGCCAGGACACGAGCCAGAACCAGGCGCCAGTGGCCAGCAAGGCCGGGAGCAACAAGAGCCAAGAGAACTCTGGAACGAACCCGGGCGCCAGTTTGGCCACGTTGGCCGCCGGCTTTGCCGGAATGCCGGTTTGCATCGAAAACCAGATGACCCAGATCACCAGCGCGCAACCACTGAAAAACACCAAGGTGAACCAGTCGATCAACGCGGACACGCTACGCCCCAGGGTAGGCAAAGCAAACGCGGCCAGTGCTGCAAGGGCAGGCAAGGCCAGCAACAGCGCACGGTCAAAATCTGGGTTGATGGCGCTGTTCAAGACACTCACGAAGGCAGCCCAGAGGGGCAACACCACATGCGGGCTCAGCAACTGCCGTCGCCAGCGCCACAATGTCCAGAACGCCAACGGCCAAGCGGGCCAGGTGAACCAGACCAGCAAACGGGCCCACCGCTGCCAGTCGCCAACATCCTGGGGCGAGGAAAGGTTGGCGGGCCAGTGAATCTGCTCGGTCAACGCTGCCAGCAGCAAAGCCAGCGCCAGCATGCCGACCACCCAGCTGATCTCCAGCGGATTCAGCGAGTTCTCCTGCAACCGTGTGAGCCAGACGCCGCCCAACAATCCCGCACCCAGGGTCAAGGCGATCCAGGGGGCCCCGCTGAACACCAGACCCAGCGTGCCCGCGCTCCACAGTGAAATGGCCAGCCAAGGTCTTCGTGTGCTGGGCAGCGCCATGCGCGAGGCTGCCATCAGCACAGCGCTGACCATCGCCAACCGGGCCAGGTCTGGGGTGGTCTCGTGCGACATCTGAGCCAGCCCCAGGCTGGCCACCAGGGCCAACAGGGCCGCGTCTGCCAGCGCTCGGGCATAGTCAACAGGATCGGCCTCGCCACCAAAAGCGAAAGCGACAGGCTGCGCGCTGCGCTGGCGGGCCAGGTGATACACCGCATACCAGGTGCACGTCAGGGTCAAGGCCAGCAGCAAGGCAAACGGGAGCTTGACCGCCAGGTCTGGCGGCAAAAACGGCAGTGTCTGGATGGCCAAAGCGCCCAGCCAGTATGGCAATGGCCCAGCCACGTCTGCGGCGACGCCCAAGACCTGTGGCTGCCACCAGCCGCTGCTGCCTCTGGCCATTTCCAGCATGGCGCCAAAAGCAGCCACATCGTAGTTCTTCCAGGGTTCCCGACCGAGAAATCCCGGCAGCACATAGGCCAGGCAGAACAGCAGCAACGCGAGTCGCGGCAGGCGGCGCACGGCAGACTGGGAAACGATGGCGGGGGTGGCGAGACTCACGGCGGCAAATATACAGGGGGATGCAGGTGTATCAGGGCGAAAAAAAAGCAGCCGGGAGACCGACTGCCTTTTCTTGGTAGCACAACCCGTAGGTTGTGCGCGATCCACTTATTTTGCGGCGGTCTTGCCGAAGCGGTTGCGGAACTTCTCTACACGGCCACCCATGTTGTCCACCGACTTCTGGGTGCCAGTGTAGAAGGGGTGTGACTCGCTAGAGGTGTCCAGCTTGAAGAGCGGCAGCTCACGGCCGTCTTCCATCTTGATCATTTCTTTGGTGTTCGCGCAGGAGCGGGTGACGAACTTGAAGTTGTTCGACAGGTCCACGAAGCACACTTCGCGGTAGTTGGGGTGAATGCCTTCTTTCATGGCGATTCCTAAAGGTCAGGTGCGGCAGCCGCGAAAGAACCGTTCTCTCGTACTTGCCGCAAGTTGCAAAGCCTTGAATTATATGACGTTTTCGCCGGATCAACCGCCGCGTCGCATCATGTCAAAGAACTCCGAGTTGTTCTTCGTCGCTTTCATGCTCTTGAGCACCATTTCCATCGCTTCGATCTCGTCCATGTTGTACATGAACTGGCGCAGGATACGGGTCTTCTGCAGAATCTCGGGGACCAGCAACAGCTCTTCGCGGCGGGTGCCACTTCGGTTGAGCTGTATCGAGGGGAAAACGCGCTTTTCGTAGAGGCGACGGTCCAGGTGGATTTCGCTATTGCCGGTGCCCTTGAATTCTTCAAAGATCACCTCGTCCATGCGGCTGCCGGTGTCCACCAGGGCGGTGGCGATGATGGTCAGCGAGCCGCCTTCCTCCACGTTGCGCGCAGCCCCAAAGAAGCGCTTGGGGCGCTGCAAGGCGTTGGCGTCCACGCCACCGGTCAGCACCTTGCCAGAGGAAGGCAGCACGTTGTTGTAGGCACGGGCAAGGCGGGTGATGGAGTCCAGCAGGATCACCACGTCTTTTTTCAGCTCGACCAGGCGCTTGGCGCGCTCGATCACCATCTCGGCCACGTGCACGTGGCGGGCTGCCGGTTCGTCGAAAGTAGACGCGATCACGTCGCCGCGCACAGTGCGCTGCATTTCGGTCACTTCTTCCGGGCGCTCGTCCACCAGCAACACCATCAGTTCCACCTCGGGGTGGTTGGCGGTGATAGCGTGGCAGATGTGCTGCATCATGACCGTTTTGCCGCTCTTGGGCGGGGCGACGATGAGCGCGCGCTGACCCTTGCCGATGGGCGCAATGATGTCAATGACGCGACCGGTGATGTTCTCGTCTGTCTTGATGTCGCGTTCCAGGCGCATCTGCTGCTTGGGAAACAGCGGCGTCAGGTTCTCGAACATCACCTTGTGTTTGTTCGACTCGGGCGGCAGGCCGTTGATCGCGTCGAGCTTGTTGAGCGCGAAATAGCGTTCGCCGTCCTTGGGGATGCGCACTTCGCCTTCGATCATGTCTCCGGTGTGCAGGTTGAAGCGCCGGATCTGGCTGGGAGAGATGTAGATGTCGTCGGTGGACGCCGTGAAGCTGGTGTCCATGTTGCGAAGGAAGCCGAAGCCATCGGGCAGCACTTCCAGCACGCCGTCGGCGTTTACCTGTTCACCCGCTTTGGCGCGCTTCTTGATGATGGCGAACATCAGCTCCTGCTTGCGCATGCGGCCGGTGTTTTCGATTTCAAGCGCATCGGCCTGCTTGAGGACTTCAGACACGTGCAGTGCCTTGAGTTCGTTAAGGTGCATGGATTTCGCTCCGGA
Source organism: Hydrogenophaga sp. (assembly GCA_044342265.1). Lineage (GTDB taxonomy): Bacteria > Pseudomonadota > Gammaproteobacteria > Burkholderiales > Burkholderiaceae_C > Hydrogenophaga. The sequence continues at coordinate 5,292 of JBIIQD010000079.1, forward strand.
AGGGAGTCGTGTCAAAAACCGGGGGAGTGTGCGCTGGTGTCCGGTTGCAGGACTGGCGCTGTCAGGAAAGGCTGGGCGGGGTGCGCCAGCTGACGAGAGAATTATGACAGGAAAAACCCCGGCCACCGATCAGAACCCGGGCCTTGCACCCGGGTGGCGGCCGCTGAAGTGGCCGGTCAGGCCAACTGTTGGTCGATGAAGGCGGTCAGTTGTGCCTTGCTCATGGCACCCACTTTGGTCGCCGCGAGCTGGCCATCCTTGAACAGCATGAGTGTCGGAATGCCCCGAATGCCAAACTTGGCCGGGATCTCCCGGTTGTCGTCGACGTTCACTTTGGTGACCTTGAGCTTGCCGTCGTAGGCGCCTGAGACTTCATCGAGGATCGGGGCAATCATCTTGCAAGGACCGCACCACTCGGCCCAAAAGTCCACCAGCACAGGTGTCTTGGCGTCCAGCACATCAGCCTGGAAAGTTGCGTCGGAAACGTGGGTGATCAGCTCACTGGCCATGGTTCATCCTGAGGAACGTGGATCGGGGGAGGGTACAGTCGGTCTTGCGGTCGGCTCCCTTTAAGCCTCAGACCGAAAGCCCAGCCATTGTGACAGAAACCCCCATCTGATGACGCCGGTACCGGACCAATCCCCGCTATCAAGGTCCGTGCCCGACCCGACGGGCGGTTGGGCCTTTTTTGTGCCGCTGGTCGAGCAGCAACTGGCGCAACACCGTCTTTCGCCGCAGCGTCTGCTCATATTGCTGCCTTACATGCAGTTGATTGAGCCAGCTCGGCGGGCCTGGGCTGCAATCCACCCCAACGGCTTTGCTCCCCGTTTTGAGACCACGCGCAACTGGGCGTCGAGTCTGGCCCCCTGGTCGCCTGCGCCTTCGGACCCTTCGGGCGACATGGCGCGGGACAGTCTGGTGGCAGATGCCATGGTCGAAAGCCTGGGTCTGGGTCGGGCAGAGGCGGCGTTGAGGGCCGAACTGGTTTCGCGCCTGGTCGAGGCCTCGCGGCAATTGGCGCCGCTGGCAGCGGCAGTGCCCCCAGACCAACGGTCGGCTTGGGCGCAAAACAACCGAGCCGCTTTGGCCAATGGCCCGCACTGGGAAAGTGCCCTGGCGTCCATGGCCCTGGCCTGGGTGGGCAGCGCCGGGTTCACGACCGATGTATTGTGGACAGCCGCAGCGGCGCCCGGCGCGGTGGCTGACCACCTCTGGTTGCTGCAGGGTTTTCAGGACGACCCGTTGGGACTGGCGTTGGCCGCTCATTGGGAGGGACGGGCCACGGTTTCCCGTTTGTCCGAGTTGTTGGGGGATGCGAGAAAGCCCAGCGCTGGAGACAGCACACTGCAGGCCTGCACCGATGCCGAAGATGAGGCTTGCCGCGCTGCGGCTATGGTCATTGCAGAGCTGAATGAAGGCCAGTTCCCGCTGGCACTGGTGGCCAACGACCGTTTGATGACGCGGCGCGTCAGCGCGATGTTGCTCAGCGCAGGCGTGTCGCTGCGGGATGAGACCGGCTGGAAGCTCTCGACCACCCATGCGGCAGCACAGTTGATGGCTTTGCTGCGAGCGGCCGACGCGCGCGCGCGAACCGACGATGTGGTGGACCTGCTCAAGCAATGTCAAGCCTGGCCCACGGCGGCGGTGATGGCTTTGGAACAGGCCACCAGAGACCAAGGGCTGTCGTCCTGGCGAGCGGTGTTGCGGCATCCCGCGCTGTTGCAGCTGTTGCCGCCAGGGCTGGCCCCTTTGCTGGAAGGCCTGCAGGTTGCCCGACCGCTGGAGCGCTGGCTGGACGACCTGAGAAGCGCATTGATCACCTGCGGTATCTGGGACCGGCTTTTGCTTGATCCTGCCGGGCGCCAGTTGGTCCAGGCTTTGCGAATGGAGGAGGGCGCGGCGCTTGAGCTTGTGCAGGTGGGCGCGGCTCTGGGAGATGGCCGGCGGCCCGCGCCCAGGCTTGGACTGGTGGCCATGTCTGCCTGGGTCCGTGACGTTCTGGAGGGCGCCAGCTTTCAGCCGCACAGCGACGTCGACGCTCCGGTGGTAATCCTGCCCATGGCCCAGTTGCTGGGCCGCGGCTTTGTGTCGGTGGTGATGCCTGGCTGCGACGACGTCACGCTGGACCCCAGCCCGGACCTGCCAGGTCTGTGGACGGCGGCGCAACGGGAGGTACTGGGCCTGCCTAACCGTGCCCGGCTGGCACTAGCGATGGCGGGAGCCTGGGAGGCGGCATTGGCGGCGCCTAGGGTTCACCTGCTGTGGCGGAGCCAGCAGGGTGGCGAACCGCTCTCGCCCAGCCCCTGGGTGCAGGCACTGCCTGCGTTTGATGCGGCCACGGCCGCTGCGACTGCGAGTACTGTGCAGCGACCTCTGGAAGCCGTGCCTGCCATGGCACCCCAGCCAACAGCACCATCACTGATTCCGTCGGCGCTGTCGGCCAGCGCCTACCAAGACCTGCGCGACTGCCCCTACCGTTTCTTTGCGCTGCGGCAACTCAAGCTGACCGAGTCGCCGGAGCTCGAGGCCCAGCCCGACCAGCGCGATCTGGGCAATTGGTTGCATGCGGTGCTCAGGGCTTTCCATGAGGCGCGCGGCGATCAGCGGCCCGGGCGCGAAGCTGATCGGCAGCACCTGGACAGGATCGGCGAGCAGACCGGGCAGGCCATGGGCTTGATGGGTGACGAGGATGGTTCTGGTTTTTTGCCCTATCAGGCAGTTTGGCCCGCTTTGCGCGAGGGTTACCTCGAATGGCTGGCGGGTTATGAAGCCTCGGACCATCAGCCTGGCCCGCGTTTCGCCCGCGCCGAGGCGGAACTGAGTGTCGACCTTCCGCCCTGGCGACTCTACGGCAAGCTGGACCGCATCGACGGACAGAACAGCCCCGAAGGCCTGATACCGGTGGTGATCGACTACAAGACCGAAGCGAGAGAAAAGACGCTCAAGCGGGTCAAGCAGCCACTGGAAGACACCCAGCTGGCGTTCTATGCCGCGCTGCTGCCCGAGGACAACCTGCGCGCGGCTTACTTGAGCATCACTGATGGGCGTTCGGGGCCTGCCACGCAAGGTGCGACCCAGCTGGTGGAGCAGCCGATGGTGTTGCTGGCACGCGATCAGCTGCGCGAAGC
>JBIIQD010000080.1:0-8417 GCA_044342265.1 Hydrogenophaga sp.
ATGCGACCTGGTCGCTGGCCATCCAGCGTGGCATCCCCTTTGTCGTCGGTTTCTTCGTCTTCGATGGCGACGATCGCCCTTAGTGTCTTGCCGCTACCGGCCAGTGCCAGGGAATCGGGGCCGATGCCCACGGTGACGTCCTTGACATGTCTGACCTTTCTAGGGTCACGGATGTCGTAGATTCGCAGGAAACCACGACGCGGGTTGTTCACGTCGTCCTCCATGCGCATGGCGACGACCGCGAAGCGTCCGTCGGGGCTGACAGCTACCGAGGTGGGCTCACCCACTCTCCCCAGGCGCACATTGATGCGTGGCAATGTGACCGGTCGGGCCGGATCGGTGATGTCCACCAGTCCCAGCGCGCCAGCATCGGCGCTGGTGTACACCAGGGTGAGGCCATTGGGCGTAGCGGCAATGATCTCGGCCACGCCGTCCACCGGCAGATGGTGGACCATCGAGAACGAACCGGTGGAGGGGGTGGCGAGAACGGGAGAGGTTGCAGCAATTGCGGCGGCCAGGGCAAGGGCAGGCGCACTGAACTTGAACAAGGGCATGAGGGTGGCTTCAAAAAGGAAAGAAACCAACTCAGCCTATGTCCTCCCTGTGTCACGGGTATGACGGGTCGTTGGGGTCAGCGGGTGACGAGCGCCATTCGGGTGCCGGCTGGCTGACTCCGAGGATGGCATGCCCTCCAGCGTTGGAGGGCGCATGCAGCGGGCCGCTGCGCCGCAGCCTTGGCCGCGTGAAAAAATCCTCTCAGGCAGTCTTGGTTTGTGCAGCGCTGTCCATGTTGCCCAGTTGCACCGAAAGGTCCAGCAAACGCACCTTGCTCATGTAGTAGCGGTCCAGGCGCCACTCCTGCAGCAACTCCAGCGCCAGCTCGAACTCGTCGTAGCCGAGTTTGTAGAGATCGTTGATGGGATACGGAGCATTCGATTCCAGGGCTATGACCAAGGCCGACAGGATGCGTGCCTCGGGAGAGTCCGAGGACGTTTCGATCAGTTTGCGCGTTTTCTTGAGGGCTTTCATGTGAGTCCTAATTTCTGACACTCGGTCTGTGGGCCTAGACGTTGAGTCTGACAACCGCAAGGTTCAGCATAACTGCCACTGCACAGGATTTGATGACGGTTTTGTGAAAACCAATCGTCAGCGTGACATCGACTCAACGTCGCGGACCAGCAGCGGCTGCCCTGTGCGGATGGTTTGACCCGTGGCCAGGCCAGAAGTCAGCGTGAAACCTGCTGGAGCAAACACCAGGATCGTCGAACCGTGCTCGAACCAGCCCAGTTCCTGTCCTTTGAGGCATGGGGTGTCGCAGGGCAGCTCATTGGGACCGCGGTAGCGCAGGTTCAGCGGCACATTCAGCGCATGGAGCCGCATGCTGGCGACCAGAATTGCCGCCACCGGCACCAGCAGCAAGCGGGTTCCTTCCTTCAACCGCAAATGCAGCACCGCGCGCTCATTGCGGCAGAACAGGCGCTCGACGCGCTGCAGAGCAATCGGGTTGACGTTCCAGGTGTCACCGGTGATATAGGTGACATGCTCCAACCTCGCGTCGCAGGGCGCGTGGAAGCGGTGGTACATGGTCGAAGTCAGCCGCAAGGTCACGTAGCTTCCGCCTTCCAGTTCGCGGCACAGATTCCGGGTGTGCGCAGAGTCACCGAGCAGATCGGCCAGCCGGTACGGAAAGCCTTTGGCCTGGAACACCTGGGGTTCTCCTCCCAGCGTCTCGATGCGTCCCCAGGCGCCGACGATTCCATCGCTCGGGCTGGTGATCACCTCGGGACGCGGATCGACCGGTCGCGCGCCGGGACGCAACTCTCGGATGAAACAGTCGTGCAGACTGGCAAAGCGCTGGTGTTTCGAGTCGCCGAGATCCAGGTCGCTGAAGGCCTTCCAGACGGCCAGCGAGAGGTCGCGCACCCATGGGTGCCGGATGCGACTCCACCAGCCGATGGCGTGGGTGAGCGCAATCCGCGGCACGCGGTTGGTGAGCAGGAAATTGAGGTCCTCGTTCTGGACGATGCGGCGAAGGACTGAAGTGAGCTTCATGCAGATGACACGTGACTGAAATAAAAACAGGCCCAGCGTCCCATTTGGAGCCCGAACCTATGCCTATCCTGGAAATTGCCCTGCCTGTCGGGATGCTCGCCCTGGCCGCGCCCCTGATCAAGCGGCGCATCGATCTGTCGCGGGCCAAACACCGGTCTCTTGCCGGCCATTCGCGCATGGCCAAGCGGCTGGCCCGCTGGCTGCCAGGCTACGCGTACGACGAGACCGAATTTTTCGGCTGCGACGGAGCGGCAGAAGACGTCGTTCAGCGGCGCCGGGTGGCCTTCGAGGCCCTCAGCGCGGGATTCGCCACCCGCTACGCGCGCAGCCTGGCTTTGACGGCGCAGGCCAGGGATGGGCTGGCAGACCTGCAGTTCACTGGTCGCTACCGCGTGCCGTTCCAGTTCAGTCCCATCGTCAGCGAGCGACTGAAAGTGGGTGCCTTTGTGCAATCGGCCGAAGGCGTGACGCTGACCGATCTCGACGGCAACCGGTTCCTCGACCTGACGGGCTCCTATGGTGTCAATGTGTTTGGGGCGGACTTCTACAAGTCTTGCATGGCCGAAGGGGCTGCCAGGACGCAAGAGGTCGGTGTGACCTTGGGCGCCTACCATCCCTGTGTGGCTGGCAACATCCAACGCCTGAGGGATATCTCGGGCATGGACGAGGTGTCGTTCCACATGTCCGGCACGGAGGCCGTGATGCAGGCGGTCCGGCTGGCGCGCTATCACACCCGCAAGCGCTACCTGGTGCGGTTTCCCGGGGCTTACCACGGCTGGTGGGAAGATGTTCAGCCTGGCCCCGGCAACCCGCTGCCACCGCGAGAGACCCACACCCTGGCCGACATGAGCGAACGCAGCCTTCAGGTGTTGAGCACACGCAGGGATATCGCCTGCGTGCTGGTCAATCCGATGCAGGCGCTGCATCCCAATCAGATGCCGCCAGCCGACTCTGGTCTGGTGGACAGCAGTCGACACGCCAACTTCGACCGCGCGGCCTACACCCACTGGTTGCAACGCCTGCGCGAAGTGTGTACCCAGCGCGGCATCGTCCTGATCTTTGACGAGGTGTTTCTTGGCTTTCGCCTTGCACCCGGTGGCGCGCAGGAGTACTTTGGCGTCAAGGCCGACATGGTCACGTATGGCAAGACGCTGGCAGGGGGCTTCCCGGTGGGCGTGGTCTGTGGCAGCCACGGGCTGATGCAGCGCTATCGAGCCGATCGCCCGGCCGACCTGTGTCTGGCGCGTGGCACGTTCAACGCGCATCCCCAGGTCATGGGTGGCATGTCGGTGTTTCTGGAGCGGATGCTCGCGCCCAACATGCAGGCGATGTACGAAGGGCAGGACGAACGCTGGAACGCCCGTGCGTCGCGTTTCAACGAGGTACTGGCGCGGGAAGGGCTTCCGATACGGGTGTCCAACTTGCACAGCATCTGGACGGTGAACTACACCGAGCCCTCGCGCTACAACTGGATGCTGCAGTACTACCTTCGCTGGCACGGCGTGGCGTTGAGCTGGGTCGGTACGGGCCGTCTCATCTTCAGCCTCAACTTCAGCGATGCCGATGTCGAGGCGGTGCTTGACAAGTTCGTGCTGGCAGGAAAGGACATGCAGGCGCACGGTTGGTGGGTGCCGGCGGCCGGGCGGACCAACCGCCTGATTCGCCAGGGAATCCTGCGCGAAGTGCTGGCCACCGCTCTGGGTCGCCGCCGCGGCAGCTGAACGGCGACGCACCCTCGGTTGCCCGTTCAGGCGCGACCGTGTGTGGGGTCGTAGAGCTCACCCCGAAGCAAATGAAGCGGGGCCTTGTGGTAGAGCTTGATGTCGTGGAACGGATCGGTCAGGATCTTGGTCATCCATACCAAGCCAGTCTGAACATCTCGGATGAAGAACAGGTGCACCGTGCGGAACAGCAACCCTGCAACACCGAGTGACAGCCAGGCCGCGCCGACGTTTCGCACGTAGCCGGTCCAGTCAGTGTGGGGTTCCATCAGGCCCGCCAGCTCGGGGTCGGCCAGCAGGGCCAGCGGAATGGCGGCCCAAATCGCCAGCAGCACGACCTTGCGCTGCAGGTTGTAGCCGACTTTCACCTCTTCTTTGTATTCGTGGGTGACCTGGTTCACATGGTCGTAGCCCAGGGGTTCAAAGAAGAAGTGGCCAGACTGCCGAGTCGTCATCGAGATCAGCCAGCCGATCAGCGCCGAGACCACCGGATCGATGAAAAGCCACACATAGGCCACCACAAAGCTGAGCGCGCTGATCAGGTGTAGCGTCTGGTTGATGCGGTTGTGATGGTAGAAGCGGTGGTCGTCCCATCGTTGCGTCTTCAAGGCGTCAGAGAATGCCAGCATGCAAGCTCCTGAGGAGGTTAAGGTGCGCGCATCGTGTCTCTTTTGCATGAAATCTTGGTGACAACATGATTGAGTCACGAACTGGACGCGCTTCCGTCACACGTGCTCTTTTGTCACAAATCTGTTGCGGCTTGCGCGGACCATCGGCGCATGAAAACAGTAGAAGCCCAAGACATCCTGGTACAGGACTTTCCGGCTGCCCAGCCGTCGCTGCGGCTGGCTGTGGTGACAGAGACTTGGCCCCCCGAAGTCAACGGAGTGGCGCTGACACTGTCGCGGCTGGTCCAGGGTCTGCGCGAGCGCAACCATCAGGTGCAGCTGGTGCGACCTCGCCAGACTGCTGGCGAGTGCGCCGTTCAGGACCCTAGGTTTGAAGAGAAGCTGATGCGAGGCATGCCGATTCCGCGCTATCCGCAACTCAAGCTTGGACTACCGGGCCGCAAAGCCTTGTTGACGTCCTGGGAGTCGCAGCGCCCCGATCTGGTCCACATTGCCACCGAGGGCCCGCTGGGCTGGTCCGCGCTCAAGGCGGCGCGCCAGCTTCGCATCCCGGTCACCTCTGACTTCCGCACCAACTTCCACAGCTACAGCCTGCACTATGGCCTGGGCTGGCTGCACAAGCCGATAGCGGCCTACCTGCGCAAGTTTCACAACCAGACCTCGTGCACCATGGTGCCAACGAGGGCCTTGTGCGCCGAACTGCTGTCGCAGGGTTTCGAGCAACTGCACGTGGTCGCGCGAGGCGTTGATACCCGGATGTTCGATCCGGGGCTGTATGACGACACGCTGAGGCACCAATGGGGAGCCGGTCCGCACGATCTAGTGCTGCTGGTGGTGGGTCGACTCGCGCCGGAGAAGAACCTGGAGCTGGTGCTGCAGAGTTTCGAAGCCATGCGGGCGGTCAACGCGAAAGTGCGACTGGTCTTCGTGGGTGATGGGCCCATGAGAGGGTTGCTGGAACAGCAGTGTCCGTCGGCCTGGTTCGCGGGATCGATGCCGCAAGCCACGTTGGCGCGCAGCTACGCGTCGGCTGATTTGCTGATGTTCCCCAGCCTGACGGAGACATTCGGCAACGTCACGTTGGAGGCACTGGCCAGCGGGTTGCCCGTGCTGGCCTATGCCGCAGCGGCCGCAGCTGAGTGGGTTCAGAACGACAAGACCGGATGGATCGTGCCACCTCACGACCACAAGGCCTTTGTTCAGAAGGCGGTTGAGCTGGCCGGGGAGCCGAAGCGCATCGCCCAGGCCCGTCTAACTGCTCGCGCCTCGGTGGAGCAGTTGGACTGGCAACAGATTGCGCTGCAGGTCGAGACCCTGTTCCTGAAGGCGCTTGACGTGCACCGCAGCGATCACCTCAAGCGGGTGTCTGCCCCTGCAGCGCCCGCATACTGAGGCAAAGAGGACATCCACCAATCTGGCCCTGAGGGGGTGGCCCCCCAAGGCCAGGTGGGCTTCAGGGCAGGCGGATGCCTGCTGCAGTTGTCACCGCCTGGTGTGAGTAGTCACCCGCGGCCGGGCGTGCGATGGTGCCTCGTGCAAGCACGAAGTCGACAAACGTCTGTGTGTAAAGCAGGTAGTTGTTGACATAGGTGCCAGTCGCGAAGACCGACCCGAAAGTGGTGTAGCCGTCGCGGCCGCTGGCGATGAAGTCGTTGGTGACCACGGTGTACAGCCGCATCGGCTCGATCGGAGCCCAGGCGCCGGTGGTGCGGTTGCGCAGCTGCACATTGGCGAACCGCGCGCCCCGTGGCTGGCTCATGTCGAGGTCCCAGCGCAGACCAGCCGCATACGGGTGGGAGCCGCTCGATTGCGCCGCGTCCAGGTGGTTGGACACGGCATCTTCCAGCGCGGCCACCACCTGCTGGCCGGTCAGGCGCAGCTCCACCAGCACGTTGGTGAACGGCAGCAGGGTGAACGCCGTGTTCATGCTCAGCGGGCCGGCCGGGACCGCGATGCGCACGCCGCCAGCGTTCTGCACCGCCACATCGGCCGCCAGGCTGCCAGCCAGGAACGCCTCGGCCACCACCTGTGCCGCGTCGCTGCCGCGCGCCAGCGTGTTGGCGGCCTCGCAGCCTGCAACGCCGCCGGAGCGGTTGGTCGACTCGCCCGGCACACGGACCAGGCACAGCGCCTCGGACGCGGTGCCGATGAGCTCGGCCTTGCGGGCCTCCACCTGCGACGAGAAACCCGCCAGCACCGTGGCCGCCGCGGCGTCAGGCTCGGTCACCCTGAGCGCCGAACCCTTCAGGCGCGCCAGCAACTGCGTGCGCGTGGCATCGTCCACCGCGACCCAGGCGCCGGTGGTGTCGCGGCGCTTGAAGCCTGAGCCGACCAGCAGCGAGGCCTGTCCTGCGCAGGCCGTCACCTCGCCGTTGCGGTTGAACGAAAGGGTCATCTCGCCCATGGCCTTGCTGTATTCCCAGGCCTGACCGATACAGACCTTCTTCCCGTCCTTGTTGGTGGTCACGGTCGGGTAGGCGCCCGAGCTGGCAAGACCGAAGGACTGGAAGTCGCCCAGCAGCGAGTGCGAATCGCCACCAATGATGGCGTCGACATCGGTCAGCTGGGCCGCCATGGCCTGGTCGGCCTCGTAGCCCTGGTGGGTCAGCAGCACGAAGTGGCGCAGGCCCCGCTTCTTCAGGGCATCGATGGTGCGCTGGGCCGCGGTCACTTCGTCCTCGAACACGGTGGTGGCCAGCGGGCGCGAGGAGTTGGTGGTCTTGCCCTTGATGTCGATGCCGATGACCGCCACCTTCACGCCCTTGACCGCCTTGACGGTGAACGGCTTGATGTAGTCGTTGACCGTCTTGGGCGCCAGTGGCGTGCCGATCGCCGGCTGCACATTGGCCGCCAGCACGGGTGTCTGGCAGGTGCCGCTGCGCAGGTGGTCCAGGAACACCTTGAGACCCGCGTCGCCATCGTCGAACTCGTGGTTGCCCAGCGCGAAGGCATCGAAGCACACCGTGTTCATCATGGCCGCGTCCGCCTCGCCCTTGAACAGCGTGTAGTAGAGCGAGCCGGTGATGGCGTCCCCGGCGTGCAGGCGGAGCACGTCCTTGCGCTTTTCGTAGGCCTTGAAGGCGGCCGTCACCCGCGGGAACCCACCGAGCTCGACCCGCGTGGCGACGCCATCGACCAGCAGCTCGGTGTCCACGAACGGGTCGAGCTGAGAGTGGTGGTCGTTGATGTGGGCGATGGTCAGCTCCAGCCGGTCAAAGCGTGGGGGACCATCCTTAGGCTGTGTGTTGTCGCCCGTCTCGCCGCCCCCGCACGCGCTGAGGACAAGGATCGCCGATGCGGTCAGCGCGGCGGACAGGGTTCGGAAGTTTGCGGCCATCAATGGGTGCTCCTGCTGGAAGGTGAAGAAGGGCGCTGGCTTCGTCTCAGGCGCCGATCACGCCGCCGTCCAGCCGGCGCACCACGACCGTCGATGAGCGGGGGCGCCCGGCATCGGTGCGGTTGGCGGGCGGGTTGGCCTGGCTGGCGGGCCAGATCGAGAACGCGGTCGGGTCGCGGGCGATCCTGTCGTCGGTCGAACCCGCCGGGCGCCGCGGGTGGGAGCCGACTTCGCCCGGGTGCTGCACGTTCACGAACATGGTCTTTCGGTCCGGGCTGAAGGCCAGGCCGGTGATCTCGCAGCCCGACGGACCGACCAGGAAGCGGCGCACTTCGCCGGTGTCGACGTCGGCGGCCAGCATCTGGTTGTTGCCCTGGCCGGCGAAGTTGCCGGTGTTGGCAAAGGAACCGTCGGTCTGGATCCAGAGGCGGCCCGAGTCGTCGAAGTACAGGCCGTCGGGCGAATTGAACATGTTCTCGGGCGTGATGCTGTCGCTGCCCGAACGCAGGTCGTTGCGGTCGGGGAAGGCCACCGGGTTGCCCGCCAGCAAGAAGATGTCCCATTCGAAGGTGGTCGCTGCGGGCTTGCCGCCGGCCTCGCTCCAGCGAAGGATGTGGCCCCAGGCGTTGGAGGCGCGCGGATTGGCCTCGTCCACCGGGAAGGTGCTGCCGCGCGCGG
>JBIIQD010000081.1:0-8216 GCA_044342265.1 Hydrogenophaga sp.
GCCTGCGCCGCTGGATCGTTGGGACACCTGGTGATGAAGGCCATCAAACGCGACCGAGGCATCACCCACTGGGGTGCCGCCGGGCGCTCGGTCACTGGCGCCAGCGGGTTGCTGGACCGGGTCGACGCCCTGTGTTTTGCTGCACCGGTGTTCTTCCACTCGGTGCGCTGGAACTTCAACCTCTGATCGAAGTGCCATGCGAATTCTTGGCATTGATCCCGGACTGCAGTGCACTGGCTTCGGCGTGGTCGATGCTGACGGCGCAGCGCTGACGTACGTGGCCAGCGGCACGATCCAGACCAGCCCCAAAGGCGGGGCGCTGCTGCCCGAGCGGCTGAAGATTCTGTTTGATGGCATCAGCGAAGTGGTGCAGCGCTACCAACCCGAGGTGGCCGCCTGCGAGATCGTGTTTGTCAACGTCAACCCGCAGGCGACGCTGTTGCTCGGGCAGGCACGTGGGTGTTGTCTGACCGCCCTGGTGGCGAACCACCTGTCAGTGGCCGAGTACACAGCGCTGCAGCTCAAGAAAGCGGTCGTGGGCTACGGCCGGGCCGACAAGGCGCAGATGCAGGAAATGGTCAAACGGTTGCTCAAACTGCCCGGCCTGCCCGGCAAGGATGCGGCCGACGCCTTGGGTCTCTGTATAACGCACGCTCAGGTGGCGCGCACGGTGGCGGCCATCAACAAAGTATCTCCGCTGCAAGCGCGCACGCACGCGGCCTACAAGGGCGGACGCAGCTACTAAGCCAGGGCCTCAGAGCAGCCGCTCAAGCACCAGAATGCCAAAAAATCCCAGCGCAGCACACAGCGCGACCTTAAGGATCACCCAACCCCAGTGGAGATAGCGCGGGTTGCGGGTGAACGCATAGGCGGCAAAACACACCCCCGCCACGATCAGCAACAGCACCAGGGCGAAACGCAACAACAGCATGGTTCCAGTCCCGGTGGTGCAGCCTCACCAGGCTGGTGCGAGCTGGGCAAAACCAATCGGTGCTTCGCGTTCCTGCTCGAAGCTGACGATTTCGTAAGCATCGGGCTGGGCCAGCAGGGCGCGCAGCAACTGGTTGTTCAGCGCGTGCCCGCTGCGAAAAGCACTGTAGGCCGCCAGCAATGGCTTGCCAACGATGTACAGATCACCAATCGCATCGAGAATCTTGTGTTTGACAAACTCGTCGGAGTAACGCAGGCCATCGGCGTTGAGCACCTTGACGTCGTCCATCACGATCGCATTGTCCAGTCCTCCGCCCAGCGCCAAGCCATGGGACCGCATCATCTCCACGTCGCGTGTGAAGCCGAAGGTCCGGGCACGTGCGATCTCGCGCGCATAGCGGCCACTGCCCATGTCGAACTCGACACGCTGGCCACTGGAGTTGACTGCCGGGTGATCGAACTCGATTTCGAAGCTGAGTTTGTAGCCGTGAAACGGGTCCAGCCGTGCCCACTTGAGGTGGCGGCCTTCGCCTTCGCGGACCTCGACGGGTCGACGAACACGGATGAAGCGTTTGGCCTTATTCTGCAGTGCAATCCCGGCGCTTTGAAGCAGGTAAACGAACGAGGCTGAGGAGCCGTCCAGGATGGGCACCTCTTCGGCCGTGATGTCGATGTAGAGGTTGTCCAGCCCGAGCCCGGCGCAGGCGCTCATCAGGTGCTCGATGGTGTTGACCTTGACCCCGCCGTTGGAAATCGTCGAGGCCAGCCGGGTGTCGGTCACCGATTCGGCCGTGACCGGAATGTCCACCGGTTCAGGCAGGTCAACGCGGCGAAACACGATGCCGGTGTCGGGCGCCGCCGGCCGCAGCGTCAGCTCCACCCGCTGACCGCCGTGCAGACCAACGCCAACCGCCTTGGTCAGGGATTTGAGCGTTCTTTGAGCAAGCATCCAGGGATTTTAGGTTGGCAACGGCTTGGGCATCGACCAAAAAAAACTATTCGGGCGATTGCCCGCCCGCAGCGCCAGTGGTGCCCCTTCCAGAACACCGCGGAACCGGCTCCGCTGGGCCGCAGGTGTTGCCCCCTGGGGGGGGTGACGCCGCGGGCGGCGCGGGGGGAACCCCTCAATCAGCCTGTTTGCGCAAGAAGGCCGGGATCTCGAAGTCATCCATGCCACCCGAAGCCAGGGCGTCGACCTTGGCCGCCGCTTGCGTGCGGTTGGTGCGCCAGACGCTGGGCACCGCCATGCTGTCGTAGTTGGGCTGCGATGCGCCAAGACCGCCGACCGCTGCATTGACCGTCGGCACCGAGAAAGGCGCATTGTCGGTGCCGGTGCGAAGCACCTGCAGCGGAGGGGCGGTGCGGCGGGCTCCCACACGGCTCAGGCCCGTGGCCACGACGGTCACGCGCATCTCATCGCCCAAACTGTCGTCATAGGCAGCGCCATAGATCACGTGGGCGTCCTGCGCGGCGTAGGCCTTGATGGCGTTCATCGCTTCCTTGGACTCCTTGAGCTTGAGGCTGCCCTTAGAGGCCGTCACCAGCACCAAGACGCCCTTGGCGCCAGACAGGTCAACGCCCTCCAGCAGCGGGCAGGCCACGGCCTGCTCGGCAGCAATGCGGGCGCGGTCCGGACCGCTGGCGGTGGCGGTGCCCATCATGGCCTTGCCGGGCTCACCCATCACGGTGCGAACGTCTTCGAAGTCAACGTTGACGTTGCCATACTCGTTGATGATCTCGGCGATGCCGCCAACTGCGTTCTTGAGCACGTCGTTGGCATGTGCGAAAGCCTCGTCCTGTGTGATGTCGTCGCCCAGCACGTCCAGCAGTTTTTCGTTGAGCACCACGATCAGCGAGTCAACGTTGGCTTCCAGCTCGGCCAGGCCGCTGTCGGCGTTGGACATGCGGCGCCCACCCTCCCAGTCGAAAGGCTTGGTCACGACGCCCACGGTCAGGATGCCCATTTCCTTGGCCACCCGCGCAATCACGGGCGCCGCGCCGGTGCCCGTGCCGCCGCCCATGCCAGCGGTGATGAACAGCATGTGGGCTCCATCAATGGCCTGGCGGATATCGTCTACTGCTGCCTCGGCGGCCTCGCGGCCCTTTTCTGGTTTGCTACCAGCCCCCAAACCACTGCCGCCGAGTTGGATGGTGCGGGCGGCCAAGCTGCGGGCCAGGGCCTGTGCATCGGTGTTGGCGCATATGAACTCGACACCCTGAACATGGCGTTCGATCATGTGGTCGACGGCGTTGCCGCCGCCGCCGCCGACACCGATCACCTTGATCTGGGTGCCCAGGTTGAATTCTTCAACTTCAATCATTTCGATGCTCATGTCACTCTCCTGTGTGGCCCGTATCTGTTGAGGTCCGGGCATGGTTTCAATGGTTACTGAAGACGGGTCTGAAACGGTGTGATGAAAGCCTCAGCCAGGCGGCCCGGTGCACTCGCGACAACGAGCCTGGGAGCGGAATCCGTTGGTGATCGTGTTCATCAGAAGGTCCCCACAAACCAGTTTTTCACGCGGTCCAGTGCACCGTGCACAGAGCCGGCTTTTTGCGCCACCTTGTGGCCGCGCACCCGCGCCAGGCGTGCCTCCTCCAGCAGTCCCATGACCGTGGCAGAGCGAGGCTGAGCCACCATGTCGGACAGGGCGCTGGTGTAGTGCGGGATGCCACGGCGCACCGGCTTGAGAAAGATGTCCTCGCCCAGCTCGACCATGCCCTGCATCACAGCGCTGCCACCCGTGAGCACGATGCCCGAGGACAGCACCTCCTCGAAGCCAGAATCGCGCACCACCTGCTGCACCAGCGCAAAGATCTCCTCCACCCGCGGCTCAATCACGCCGGACAGCGCCTGGCGACTGAGCATGCGCGGCCCGCGGTCGCCCAGTCCAGGCACTTCCACTTGCGTGTCGGGATCGGCCAGCAACTGCTTGGCGCAACCGCTTTCGACCTTGATGTCTTCGGCGTCCTTGGTGGGCGTGCGCAGCGCCATCGCGATGTCGCTGGTGATCAGGTCGCCCGCAATCGGTATCACAGCGGTGTGGCGAATCGCTCCACCGGCAAAGATGGCCACGTCGGTGGTGCCAGCGCCGATGTCCACCAGCGCCACACCCAGGTCCTTCTCGTCATCGGTGAGTACCGCCTGGCTTGACGCCAGCGGATTGAGCATCAGTTGGTCCACCTCCAGCCCACAGCGCCGCACACACTTGATGATGTTCTCGGCGGCGCTCTGGGCGCCGGTGACGATGTGAACCTTGGCTTCCAGGCGGATGCCGCTCATGCCAATGGGCTCCTTGACCTCCTGGCCGTCGATCACGAACTCCTGGGGCTCGACCAATAACAGGCGCTGATCGGTCGAAATGTTGATCGCCTTGGCGGTTTCGATCACGCGCGCCACGTCGGCCGTGGTGACCTCGCGGTCCTTGATGGCCACCATGCCGCTGGAGTTGATGCCCCGGATGTGGCTGCCGGTGATGCCGGTGTAGACGCGGGCGATGCGGCAGTCGGCCATCAGCTCGGCTTCTTTCAACGCTTGCTGAATACTTTGCACGGTGGCGTCGATGTTGACCACGACACCGCGCTTGAGGCCGTGACTGGCAGATACGCCCAGACCCGCCAGCTTGAGCTCTCCATTGGACTGGACCTCGGCCACAACCACCATGATTTTGGCAGTGCCAATGTCCAGTCCCACCACCAAATCTTTGTATTCCTTGGGCATGTTCGTCTTCTCGAGTTCAGCGGGTTGGGGTTGGGTTCTTGTCGGCGTCTTCGCTCACCGTTGTCACGCCCTGCACCCGCAAGGCGTAACCGTTCGGGTAGCGCAAGTCGACCGACAGCAGATCGCCGGGATAGCGCTGCTTGAGCTGGCCCAGCGTCGAGGTGAAGCGTCGGGCGCGTTCGATGAGGTCTTCGGGCGTGCCGCGCCCCAGCTCCATGCGCGCGCCGGTATCCAGCTCGGCGCGCCAGCTACCGCGTTCGTTGAGCTCCAGCCGAACCAGCTCGAGCTCCAGTCGGCCCAACTCCGCGGAGAGCAACTGGTACAAGCGCCAAATCTGGGGCGCCTGCTCAACCGGACCCGCCAGCTCAGGCAGACCATCGCCATCATCCGGGCTGGCATCAAAGACCTCGCCGAACTGGCTGACCAACTGCCCGGAACCGGCTTCGCCCCACCAGGCCGCAGCCTGGTGCTCTTCCAGCGTGACGCGCAGCCGGTTGGGGAACTCGCGCTGGACCCGGGCATGACGCACCCAGGGCACCGCCTCAAACATCTGTCGCACCTGTTGCAGGTCCACCGTGAGGAAGCTGCCTTGCAGCCGGCTGCGCATGGGCGCGGCCAACTGGGCACGCAATCCCACCGCGTTCTGGTGCGACACATCGCCGTGCACGGACACGGCGCGCACCGCCCAGGCAGGATGCCTAGCAATCCAGTTGCCCGCCGCGCCAAGGCACAGGGCGACAAAGACCAGCACCAGGCCAGCCGTGACCAGTGTCATCAGCTTGACGTCCAGGGGAAGGTCGGTTTTCTGCATTGCGATTCCGTCAGGCCCTGGTGTTGTCCAGCGCCGCCGTTGCCAGCACGTTAAGACACAGATCCTCGTACGACAGTCCGGTAGCACGGGCCGACATCGGCACCAGAGAGTGGCTGGTCATGCCAGGCGAGGTATTGATCTCCAGGAGGTAGGGCTTGCGCGACTGGCCATCGATCATCACGTCCGCGCGCGCCCAGCCGCGGCAATCCAGTGCGCGAAAGGCATTGAGCACCAGCGCCTGGATAGCCGCCTCTTCGCCGGCGGGCAGACCGCAAGGCACCAGATACTGGGTGTCGTCAGTGAAGTACTTGTGCTGGTAGTCGTAGTTCCCGTCGGGCGCCACGATACGGATCACGGGCAGCGCGCGGGCTGTGGCGCCCGTACCCAGCACGGGACAAGTGACCTCGTCGCCCAAGATGAACTGCTCACACATCACCATCGGGTCCTGCGCTGCGGCAAGCAGGTAAGCGGCCTCGCACTCATCCGGGGACACCACCTTGGTCAGGCCGATGGTCGAGCCTTCGCGCACCGGCTTGACGATCATGGGCGAGCCCAGTGCCTCCAAGGCAGCGCGGGTTCCGGCGGCGCTATGCACTTGGCGCCAGGCCGGGGTCGACAAACCTTCAGCGATCCAGATGCGCTTGGTCATGAGCTTGTCCATGGCCACACTTGAGGCCATGACGCCAGGGCCGGTGTAGGGAATGCCCATCAGTTCGAGCGCCCCCTGCACCGTGCCGTCTTCCCCGAAGCGGCCATGCAACGCGATGAAGGCGCGCGCAAAGCCCTCGCGTCGGAGATCACCCAAGTCGCGCTCGGCGGGGTCGAAGGCATGCGCATCCACCCCCTTTGACTGGAGCGCGTTCAGCACACCGGTGCCCGACATCAACGACACCTCACGCTCGGCGGACAGGCCACCCAACAGCACCGCCACTTTTCCAAGCGCCTTCACATCAACAGGATTCACTGCAGTTCCCACCTTCATACCTTTGCCTTGTTGGCCATGTCCATCACCTGCCCGGCCACGGTGCCAATGGAGCCAGCCCCCATGCACAGCACCACGTCGCCGTCACGCGCGTTGTCCAGCACCGCCTGGGGCATGTCGGCGATGTCGTCCACAAACACCGGCTCCACCTTCCCGGCCACCCGCAAGGCGCGGGTCAGCGCACGCCCGTCCGCCGCCACAATGGGCGCTTCACCCGCCGCATACACCTCGGCCAGCAGCACGGTGTCAGCGTTGCCGATCACCTTCACGAAGTCCTCGAAGCAGTCGCGGGTGCGGCTGTAGCGGTGCGGCTGAAAGGCCAGCACCAGCCTGCGCCCAGGAAATGCGCCGCGCGCTGCCGCCAACGTGGCCGCCATCTCGACCGGGTGATGACCATAGTCGTCCACCAGGGTCGCGTGACCGCCGGAAGGCAGGGCCGCTTCGCCATAGCGCTGGAAGCGGCGACCGACTCCCTTGAAATCGGCCAGTGCCTGCTGCACAGCCGCATCAGGAACGCCCAGTTCCTCGGCGATGCCAATGGCCGCCAGCGCGTTGAGCACGTTGTGCAGACCCGGCAGGTTCAGCACAACTGGCAGCGGTGGCTGACCTTCGTCGCGCATCACGGTGAAGTGCATCTGGCCATCCACTGCGCGCACGTCCACAGCGCGCAACTGCGCGCCCTCTGAAAAGCCGTAGCCCGTGATCGGGCGGGCGATCCTCGCCAGGATGTCGCGGATCGCCGGGTCGTCGATGCACACAACGGCTGCGCCGTAGAACGGCATTTTGTGAAGGAAGTCGACGAAAGCCGACTTGAGCCGCCCGAAGTCATGGCCATAGGTGTCCATGTGGTCGGCGTCGATGTTGGTGACCACCGAAAGCACCGGCAACAGGTTCAGAAACGAGGCATCGGATTCGTCGGCCTCAACCACGATGTACTCGCCCGATCCCAGCTGCGCATTGGCGCCGGCGCTGTTGAGCCGACCACCGATCACGAAGGTCGGATCCATGTCCGCCGCCGCCAGCACACTGGCCACCAGGCTGGTGGTGGTGGTCTTGCCATGAGTACCAGCGATGGCAATGCCTTTTTTCATGCGCATCAACTCGGCCAGCATCACCGCTCGCGGCACCACGGGAATCAGCTTGGCATGCGCGGCCACCACTTCGGGGTTGTCTTCCTTGACCGCCGTGGACGTCACGATGGCGTCGGCCCCGGCGATGAAACTGGCGTCGTGCCCCATGTGCACATTGGCGCCCAACGACACCAGGCGCCGCGTGGCGGCGTTCTCGCCCAGGTCGGTGCCTGAGATGGTGTAACCCTGGTTGAGCAGCACCTCGGCAATGCCGCTCATGCCCGAGCCGCCGATGCCCACGAAATGGATGTGACGGATGGCGTGCTTCATAACGCCTTGACTTTCGCGAGTTGCTCGCAGGCCGCCACCACAGCGGCCACTGCCTCGGTCTTCTTCATCTGCTTGGCCTTCATGGCCATCTCCGTGAGTTGTTCGCGGGACACCGAACGCAGGCGGTCGGCCAGCATCTGAGGTGTGAAGTCAGTTTGTGGCACCAACCACGCGCCGCCAGCCTCGACCAGGAAGCGCGCATTGGTGGTCTGGTGGTCATCCACGGCATGCGGAAACGGCACGAACAGGGCGGCGGCACCCACCGCAGCGATCTCGGTCACCGTGCTGGCGCCAGCACGGCAGACGATCAGATCAGCCTCGGCAAACGCTCTGGCGGTGTCATCGATGAAAGGCGTGAGTTGCGCCTGGACA
>JBIIQD010000082.1:0-8176 GCA_044342265.1 Hydrogenophaga sp.
TGTTCTGGTTGAAGGACGAAAAGATCAGTTCGACGGATAGGCCTGGTCGAACCGAGTCGATCAGGTGCACTGGCACCTGCCCCTCTACAACGAGCGGTTCGTCCAGCGGAACCACATCCATGAGGCGAAACCCGGGTGGCACCACGCCCCCTTGCGTGAACACTGCAAGGTCGGAGACGATGCCATCCACAGGTGCCTTGACCTCGCTGTTGTTCAGTTCGTATTCAAGCCCATCGAGGCGGTTGCGCAAGGCGTCGGCTTCTTTCTTGACTTCGGCCAGTTGGGAACGAAGTTCTTGCTGACGATTGAGCCGCAATTGATCGATGCGAAGCCGAATTTCGGAGATCTGCTTTTGTGATCGACCCAATACCCCACCATCCTCAGAAATGCTTGAGTCGATCTGAGCCAGCGAGCGTTCCAGTTCCAGCAGCCGGTTGCGGGGTATGTAGCCATCCTGTGCGAGACCCCGGGTGTCGTCGATCTGCTGCTTGAGAAGCCGGGCTTGAGCCTGCTTGCTCGTTTGTGAGGAGGTGGTTCCCTGAGCAAATGCCTGCAGACCTTCGATGGACTGCTGCAGTGCCAACACCTCGCCTCGAAGTGCTGTTTGGCGGGAAGTGAACAACTGACGCTGTACCGCCACCGTGGCCGCTAGCCGCGGATCACTCTCGGCCGCCTGAAGCACTTCGGGCGCAAAAGCAATGTCTGGCATTTCGTCGCGCTCAGCGAGTAACCGGGCCTCAGTCACCATCGCGCTAAGGTATTGCACCCGGGTCCCCTCGGCGTTGGCGCGGGCCAGAACATTGTTCATCTTCAGCAATACACTTCCGGCTTTGACCAGGTCACCTTCTTTCACCAGGATTTCATCCACGGTCCCGCCGGTCAGGTGCTGCACCGCCTTCTTGTTGCCGGAGACTGTGACCGTACCAGACATGGGTACGCCCTGGTCCAACGGCGCCAAGAACGCCCACAGCAGAAAGCCACCGAATCCAGCGATGACCAGCCACCAGCCCAGCCGCGAGTGCAGGCTCGCATCGGTCTTCAAGCCTGGCGGTGCCGCTAACGTGGCCTTGGCATCTGCCACTGCCGTTTCGCTGTTCTTGAGAATCATGGTCGGGTTGAGTGTCAAGCGTTGGCCGGGGGGGATGGCTGCTCGGCGACCGATGTGTGTGCTGGCGGCAGGTTTGGCGATCTTGATGCGGGGGCGGAAGCCGCACTAGGCTGAGGCTGCGCCGAACGCTGAAGTTCCTTGACGACATCTTTGGTCGGGCCAAAGGCTTGGACTGCGCCATCGCGCAAGACCAGCAGCCGGGAAGTGAGGCTGATTGCACTGGAGCGATGCGTGATGATGATCAAGGTCTTGCCCTGTTCACGCACACGCTTCAAAACCTCCAACAAGGCACGTTCACCCGCTTCGTCCAGGTTCGAGTTGGGTTCATCCAGCACGATGAAAGCCGGGCCTCCATACAGCGCGCGTGCAAGACCCAGTCGCTGCCGTTGACCCCCTGACAAACCAGCCCCGCCGTCTCCCAAGGGAGTGTCGTAGCCTTGCGGAAGTTGCAGCACCATCTCGTGCACGCCCGCGCTTTTGGCTGCTTCAATCACTTTTTCGGCATCAACCTCGCCAAATCGGGCAATGTTCTCAGACACCGTGCCGCCAAACAGTTCAATGCCCTGGGGCAGATAGCCGACGTGCGGACCAAGCTCGGCCTTGTTCCATTGGTACACATCGGCACCATCCAACCGCACCTGGCCCGCGGTGGCTGGCCAGATGCCGACCAGCAAACGGGCCAGCGTGGACTTGCCGGAGCCGCTGGGCCCCACGATGGACAGAACGTCGCCCGCCGCCAGCTTAAAGCTGACGTTGCGCAACACCGGCGTTCGCTGGCCGGGAGGAATGGCTGACACGCCCTCGACCGCCAAGTGACCCAGCGGACGCGGTAGAGACATGCCCACGGTTCGCGAAGGGTTGTCCGCCAGCAGTCCGGTAAGCCGCTTGTAGGCGCTCTTTGCAGACGACAAGCCCTTCCAGGCGTTGATCAGTTGATCCACGGGTGCCATCGCCCTCCCCAGCAACACCGAAGCGACGATCATCATCCCTGGTGTGATGCGCCCCTCGATCGCCAGCAAGGCGCCCAGTCCGAGGATCAGGGACTGCACCGAAATCCGGAAGAATTTGCTTGTAGCGGTGATGATGCCCGCCTTCTCGCTGGCTTCGGCTTGCAGGCGCAGAAAGTGACCATGCATCTCAAACCAGCGTCTCATCAAGGCCGGCAGCATGCCCATGGCCTGAATGACCTCGGCGTTGCGCAGATTGTTCGTGGCCAGGTTGCCCGCCGTCACGGCCATGCCGTTTGCTTCGGCCAACGGTTTGCGTGTGACCAGTTCGTTGATCCAAGCCAGCGCAACAAGCAGCAAGGTCGCAGCCAAAGCGAACACACCCAGCGTCCAGTCAAACAGAAACACCACGGCCACATAGATAGGAAACCAGGGTGCGTCGAAGAAAGCAAAGAGCGACTGCCCAGTGACGAACTGCCGGATGGTGGACAGGTCTTGCAAAGCCTGTCCTGCATTGGCCCCAGCTCGCTTGAGGTTTTGCTCGAACGCAGCGGTGTACACCCGCTGGTTGAGTTTCATATCCAGCTGGGCGCCCACACGGATCAGCACGAAGCTGCGCACAAACTCAAGACCGTTCATCAGCAAGTACGCACCCAAGACCATCAGGGTCAGCATCAGCAGCGTAGTTTCATTGCGACTGGCCAGCACGCGGTCATACACCTGCAGCATGTACAGCGTTGGCACCAGCATCAGCAAGTTAATGACGGCGCTGAAAACGCCCACGCTGCGAAATGCGCCTTTGAAGTCAGCCAGGGCCTGACCGAACTCGTTGTCAGGCAGTTTCAAAAAAAGGGGCATGAAGCGGTGAGGTTGGAGCGGCGCGCAATGAACATGCCTGGACAGCCTCGATCGAGTTCATGCAGTCAAGACACTTGCTTGTCAAAGGACCGTCTATTGTGCATGCCGAGCGAGAGCCAGCGCCAAGGCCACACTGAACCAATGTTAACGTGTCACTTGCGACGGTGTTCGCCGGGCAGCTGTTCCTCGCCGGTGGAGGTCGTAGACGGGCGCTTTGAGGTCGGCATTTGTGGATTGCCGTTTGAATTCAAGCAGACCTTGCTCAAGAGGACCATTGTTAGAGATCGATGCTTGCTATGCCACGCGTGTTTGGTTGGGCGAACTCTCCCGTTCCCGCAGCTTGAAGCGCTGGATCTTGCCGGTGGCGGTCTTGGGCAGTTCGGTCACGAATTCAATGAATCGCGGGTACTTGTAGGGCGCGAGCTTCTCTTTCACGAAGGCCTGCAGTTCGGACTCGGTCGCTTGCTGGCCCGCCTTGAGCACCACGAAGGCCTTGGTCTTGGTCAGGCCGTCGTCGTCGGTCTTGCCGATCACGGCGGTTTCGAGCACGGCAGGGTGTTGCACCAGCGTGGCTTCCACCTCGAAAGGGCTGACGTAGATGCCGCTGACCTTGAGCATGTCGTCGTTGCGGCCAGCGTAGGTGTAGTAACCGTCGGGGTCGCGGGTGTATTTGTCGCCGCTCTTGGTCCACGGGCCCTGGAAGGTGTCGCGCGACTTGGCGCGGTTGTTCCAGTACATCAGCGCCGCGCTGGGGCCCTGGATGTAGAGGTCGCCGATCTGGTTGTGGCCAGTGATCACGCTGCCGTCTTCGTCGCGCAGCTGCACTTCGTAGCCGGGCACCGCTTTGCCGGTGGTTCCGTAGCGCACGTCGCCCGGGCGGTTGGACAGGAACACGTGCAGCATTTCGGTGGAGCCGATGCCGTCGATGATTTCGCAGCCGAAGTGGGCGGTCCAGCGCTCGCCGATGTCGCGCGGCAGCGCCTCACCGGCCGACGAGCACAACCGCAGCGCCACCGCTTTTCGGGCCGGCAGATCGGGCGCGGCCAGCATGCCGCCGTAGCCGGTGGGTGCGCCGTAGAACACGGTGGGTTGGTGCTCGGTCATGCGTTTGAAGCAGGCCTGCGGCGTCGGCCGTTCGGCCATCAGCACCACGCTGGCGCCCACGCTCAAGGGGAAGCTCAGGGCATTGCCCAGACCGTAGGCGAAGAACAGCTTGGCGGCCGAGAACACCACGTCGTTTTCTTTCAGGCCCAGCACGCCCTTGCCATAGAGCTCAGCGGTCCAGTACAGGTTGGCCTGGGTGTGCACCGTGCCCTTGGGCGAGCCGGTGGAGCCGCTGGAGTAGAGCCAGAAGGCGGGTTCGTCGCCGTGGGTGTCGGCCCCGTTCACGGCGCTGTTGTCCGGCGTCTGCGCGCCCACCAGCTGTGCCCAGTCGTGCGCGCCGGCCGGCAGGTTCTGGCCGCGCGAGACGATCAGGTGTTTCACCTCGTGTGCTTGGCCGTCCATGGCCGTGGTCAGCGTGGGCAGCAGCAAGCCCGACACCAGCGCGGCCTGCGCGCGGCTGTCGGCCAGCATGTAGCCGTAGTCCTTGGCGGTCAGCAGGGTGTTCACGCAGACCGGCACCACGCCCGCGTGCAGCGCACCCAGGAAACTCACCACCCAGTCGCTGCAGTCGTGCATCAGCAGCAGCACCCGGTCTTCGCGTTTCAGGCCCAGTGCTGTGAGCGCGGCAGAAAAGCGCTGCACCTGGTCGGTCAACTGACCGTAGGTGAGCGATCCCGTGTCGTCGATCAGCGCAGTCTTGTTCGCGCGCCAGGCGTTGAGCGCAAGCAAGTGGCGGGCGAAGTTGAAGCGCTCGGGCGGGGCGGCGGTTTCGGGGTGGCTCATGTTTGTCTCCTGTCTTGTCGATCAATCGTTGGCAGTCTAGGGGGACGTTCCGGCGGGCAGTGCCTGAAGCCAGGATGCGGTGGAACCGGCTTCGCCGGGCCACTCGCATCGCCCCCTCAGGGGGTGACGCCGAAGGCGGCGCGGGGTGAACTCAACATATCCAGTGCCGCGCTGCTGGCCTGCACCGCCGAGCGGCGGTGGTAGAAGCCCAGCGCCCGCAGGCCGCCCAGTTCTTCTCCGCCACCGGCGCGGCCCGGGCCGCCGTGCAGGCTCATGGGCATGACGTTGCCATGGCCGGTCTGGCTGGCCGCCACGTCGGGGCTGATGGCGTGCACGCGGCCATGGCTGTCGGCCAGTTCGGCGGCGGCGCGGGCGATGAAGGCCGGGTCTTCGCTGTAGACCGAAGCGACGAGCGAACCCTCGCCGCGGCGGATCAGTTCATACGCCTGTGCTTCGCTGTCGTACGGCATGAGGGTGGCGACCGGGCCAAACACTTCTACTTCGTGCAGCACCTTCGCGCCCACCGGGTTGGTCGTGCCCAGCAGCACCGGCGCCACGCAGGCAGCCACCGCCGGGTTGGCGTCCACCAGCGGAGCTGCTCTGCCGTCGCTGTTGCCGTCGTACAGCACCTCGGCTTCGGTCTTCAGGTGGGCGATGCCGGCCAACACGTTGTCGAACTGTTCGCGGCTGACCAGCGCGCCCATGCGCACTGCTTCGTTGCGCGGGTTGCCCACCGTGGTCTTGGCCAGCCGGGCGCCGATGGCGGCAGCGGTAGCGGCGTACAGCGCGCGCGGCACGAACACGCGCCGGATCGCGGTGCACTTCTGGCCGCTCTTCACCGTCATCTCGCGCACCACTTCCTTGACCAGCAGGTTGAAGGCTTCGCCGCCCTCGGCAGCGGCCGGATCGAGCAGGGCGCTGTTGAGACTGTCGGCTTCGATGTTGCAGCGCACCGATCGCTGCGCCACGGCCGGGTGGCTGCGGATGATGCGCGCTGTCTCGGCCGAACCGGTGAAGCTCACCACGTCGAACGGCTGCAGCTGGTCCATCAGCCCGGCGGACGAACCGCAGACCACCGACAACGCGCCCACCGGCAAGATGCCGGCATCGACCACGTCTTTCACCATGCGCTGGGTCAGCCAGGCGGTGGCGGTGGCGGGCTTGACGATCACCGGCACACCCGAGAGCAGGGCCGGAGCGGCCTTTTCCCACAAGCCCCAGCTCGGGAAGTTGAAGGCGTTGATGAACAGCGCCACGCCGCGCGTGGGGTTCAGCACGTGTTGGGTCTGGAACAGCGGGTCCTTGCCCATGCGGATGCGCTCGCCATCCAGCAGGCAGGTTGCGTCTCCCAGGGCCTCGCCCTGCTTGGCGTAATAGCCCAGGGTGAAGATGCCACCGTCGATATCGACCGCCGAATCGTTTTTGACCGTGCCGCAGTTGGCGGTGGCGATGTCGTAGTAGGCGTCGCGGTTCGCCTGCAGCACCTTCACCACCTCGGCCAGCAGGGCGGCGCGCTGCCTGTAGCTCAGGGCGCGCAGTGCGGCGCCGCCTTGTTCGCGGGCGAAGGCAAAAGCTTCGGCGAGATCGTGGCCTGTGCTGCTCACGCGCACCAAAGGCGTGCCGAGCACCGGGTCTTGCAGCGTGCTGCCGGGGCCGGCGCCTTCTTGCCAGCGGCCGGCGAGGAAATTGGGGAGCAGGGGAGCTTGGTTCATGGGGGTTGGGTGTGGGCTGGTCGGCGGCGCCGATTGACGCTATAAATGCACTATCTTGCGCCTTGGGTTACATGCATTAAAGTGCATGTTCTTGGGAAATGCAAGAGCACCAAGGGTTTACCCTCGTTCAACACCTGCCCACCCGCTCCATGAAAGAACCGGCCACCCTGGACGCCGTCCCCCACTCAGCCGAGCCCGACGAGCCGCCGCGCCATCCGTTTCTGGTGTCGCTGGGCGAGCGCGTGCGCACGCTGCGCTCGCGCCGCGGTATGACGCGCAAGGCGGTGGCCCTCGCCGCCGATGTGTCCGAGCGTCACCTGGCCAATCTCGAATACGGGATCGGCAACGCTTCCATCCTGGTGTTGCTGCAGGTCGCGCAGGCGCTGCAGTGTTCGCTCACCGAGCTGCTGGGCGACGTGACCACTTCGTCACCAGAATGGTTGCTGATCCGCGAGCTGCTGGAGAAGCGCAACGAGGCCGAGCTCAAGCGCGTGCGACTGGCCATTGGCGGCTTGCTCGATGGCCACGCCGCGCCGGTGAACGACGCCGGGCGCCAGGCACGCATTGCGCTCATTGGCCTGCGCGGCGCGGGCAAATCCACGCTGGGAAGGCGGCTCGCCGACGACCTGGGTTACGCCTTTGTCGAGCTGAGCCGGGAGATCGAGAAATTTGCCGGCTGCAGCATCAACGAAATCCATTCTTTGTACGGCACGCCCGCCTACCGCCGCTACGAACGCCGCGCGCTCGAAGAGACGATCCAGATCTACCCCGAGGTGGTGATCGCCACGCCCGGCGGCCTGGTGTCGGACGCGGCCAACTTCAACCTGCTGCTCACCCACTGCACCACGGTGTGGCTGCAGGCAGACCCGGCCGACCACATGGGTCGCGTGGCCGCGCAGGGCGACACCCGACCCATGGCGGCGAGCCGCGAAGCGATGGAAGACCTCAAGCGCATCCTGGCCGGACGCTCGGCCTTTTATTCCAAGGCCGACCTGCACTTCTACACCAGCGGCCAGAGCGTCGACGACGCCTTTGACAGCCTGCGCACCCAGGTTCGGGAGGTGCTGGGTATTTTGTAACATGCATAAAAATGCATTGACTGGTTTCCAAAGTGGCAATATTATTCACATCACTCGGTGCCCACCGGTGATGTGATGAACGGTCGGCACCCCTTGTTTCACCGCACCGCGCCACCGAACAAACAGGAGACCACCATGACCGCCAGCACCAATATCCAGTCTGTTGACTACCGCACCGACCCCAGCCAGTACCGCCACTGGAAACTCAGCGTCGACGGCGCCATCGCCAAGCTGTCGATCGACATCGACGAAGACGGCGGCCTGCGCCCCGGCTACAAACTCAAGCTCAACAGCTACGACCTGGGCGTGGACATCGAGCTGCACGACGCGCTGAACCGCGTGCGCTTTGAACACCCCGAGGTGCGCACGGTGGTCGTCACCAGCGGCAAAGACCGCGTGTTCTGCTCCGGCGCCAACATCTTCATGCTCGGCGTCTCCAGCCATGGCTGGAAGGTGAACTTCTGCAAGTTCACCAACGAAACCCGCAACGGCATCGAAGACAGCAGCAAACACTCCGGTCTGAAGTTCCTGGCCGCGCTGAACGGCGCCTGTGCCGGCGGCGGCTACGAACTGGCGCTGGCCTGC
>JBIIQD010000083.1:0-8132 GCA_044342265.1 Hydrogenophaga sp.
GGATCGCCGCACCCCATTGAATGCATCGGTCCCGCGCTGATCGCCGAATCCAGCGCGGCGCACGAAGGCGCCTGGAAAAGCTGAACCGGTGCCCGCCGCATGAACGATGCAGACGCGGACCACGCTTTGCCCGAGGGCCTGCCACCCCGCGCCCGCGCCAGCCGCGAACGGGTGATGGCCGCCATCCGCGAGGCCGCCATCGCGGAGTTTGGCCGCCACGGCTTCAAGGGCGCGTCCACCAAGTCCATTGCCGAACGCGCCGGGCTCACCAAGCCCTTGCTGCATTACTACATCAACAGCAAGGAAGAGCTGTATGAAGAGCTGCTGTACGCGGTGCTCAACGGCTGGTCGAGCGCGTTTGCCTTTGACACCGCCAGCGACGACCCGCGCGAGGTGCTGAGCCAGTACGTGCGCAAGAAGCTCGACTACGCGCTGGACAACCCGGGCCTGTCGCGCATCTTCACCAGCGAGGTGCTGGGCGGCGGCCACAACCTGGGCCGCTACTGGCCGGTGGCGGTGAAGTCGACCCAGAAAAAGGTCGATGTCATCAACCGCTGGATCGCCGAGGGGCGCATGCGCCCGCTCGACGCCCGGCTGCTGCTGATGCAGATCTGGGGCATGACACAGCACCACGCCGACTACGCGGTGCAGGTGCAGGTGATGCTGGGCCTGGCGCCCGACGAAGCGCTGGACCGCGAACCCATCGCGCGCGAGCTCACCACATTTGTGCTGCTGGGCTGCGGCCTCGCACCAGACTGACGCGCCTTCGGCGCCAAAAAAACGCACCGTAGTGCACGCAAGGCGGTTTTATGCCTTCGCGCGCGGCCTGGAAGCTGGCACGTCACTTGCGAAAGTTTGACCAATCGTTCAAACCCGTCGGTCGCCAGCTTCCAAGGAGCGTT
Organism: Hydrogenophaga sp.; assembly: GCA_044342265.1. Taxonomy (GTDB): domain Bacteria; phylum Pseudomonadota; class Gammaproteobacteria; order Burkholderiales; family Burkholderiaceae_C; genus Hydrogenophaga. The sequence continues at coordinate 903 of JBIIQD010000083.1, forward strand.
CATGCGCGTGCTCGTGATCTATTGCCATCCGGTCGAGACCAGCTACAACGCAGCCTTGCACACCTCGGTGCTCGAAGGCCTGCGCAGCGCTGGCCATGAGGTGGACGACTGCGATCTCTACGCCGAAGGCTTCAACCCCGTGCTCTCCCGCGAAGAGCGGCTGGGCTACCACGAGGTGCCCGCCAACCGCGAACCGGTCAAGGGCTATGTGGAGCGGCTGCTGCGGGCCGAGGCCCTGGTGTTCTGCTTTCCCACCTGGTGTTTCGGCATGCCGGCCATGCTCAAGGGCTTCTTCGACCGGGTGCTCATGCCGGGCGTGGCGTTTGACATCAGCGACCCGCACAACGTCAAGCCCTCGCTCACGCACATCCGCCGCATCTCGGCGGTGGTGACCTACGGCCGCCCCCGCTGGACCGCCCTGCTCATGGGCGACCCGCCGCGCAAATCGATCACCCGCTACCTGCGCCTGCTCACCGGCGGCAGCGCGCGCGTGGACTACCACGCTTACTACCACATGAACGTCGCCACGCCGCCCAGGCTTGATGCCTTTCGCCTGCGCGTGGGGCAGGTCATGGCGCGCTTTGCCTGAACCATGCGCACACCCTCCAGCCCCTCCCTGTTGCAAGCCGCCCGGCTGCCGCGCTGGCTGCTGCCAGACACCTGGCCGCACACCGGCCATCAACCCGCGCTGGCCGACCTGCACCTGGCCCAGGGCCGCGTGCAGAGCGTCACGCCGCACCAGCCCGAACACCGGGCGCACGGCGCCTGGCACCTGAACGGCGCTCTGGTGCTGCCCGGCCTGGTGGACGCCCACACCCACCTAGACAAAGCCTTCACGCTCCCGCGCATGGGCGAGGTTCGCCCCGGCCTGCTCGCCGCCATCGAAGCCATGATGGCCGACCGCCAGGGCTGGACCGAAGCCGATGTGCGCGAGCGCGCGGGCCGCGCATTGCAATGGGCCTTTGAAGCGGGCGTGACCCACCTGCGCACCCACTGCGACTGGTGGGAGCCCGAGGCTTCGCCGCTGGCCTGGGGCGTGCTGGGTGAACTGGCACACGACTGGGCCGACCGCCTGACCCTCGAGCGGGTGAGCCTGATCCCGCTGCACCTGTACACCCACCGCGACGACGCCATGGCGCTGGCCGCCACGGTGGCGCGCAGCGGGCCAGGTGCCCTGCTGGGCGGCTTCGTGCACAGCACCAACTGGAACCCGCAAGCGCTGCGCCACCTGTTTGAAGCGGCGCAGCAGCACGGGCTGAACGTGGACCTGCATGTGGACGAAGAACTGAACCCGGCGGCCTGCGGCCTGGCCCACACCGCCGCGCTCTTGCAGGCGCTGCGCTTTGACGGCCATGTGGTCTGCGGCCACACCTGCGCGCTGGCGGCACAGGACGACAGCACCGCGCTGCACACGCTGGACGCCGTGGCGGCCGCGCCCATCACCCTGGTGACCCTGCCGATCACCAACCTGCTGCTGCAAGACGCCGTGACCGGACGCACGCCCCGCCAGCGCGGCATCACCCGTGTGAAAGAAGCACGGGCGCGCGGCATCCCGCTGCTGGTCGCGAGCGACAACGTGCAAGACCCGTTCTGCGCACTCGGCAGCTTCGATCCCCTGGAGGCCTTGGCCACCGGCGCCGCCGCCGCCCAGCTCGACGCGCCCTTCGACCGCTGGAGCGACACGCTGTGCCGCAGCGACTGGTTGCGCCGGGGCGCAGCCGCGCTGCCGCTGCAACCCGGCAGCGTGGCCGACCTGCTGGTCTTCACTGCGGCGGACGCCTGGAGCTTCCCGTCACGCAGTGCCAGCCGAGTGGTGCTGCGCCAAGGGCGCGTGGCCGGTGGCAACGTGCCCCCGGCCTGGTTGCAAGAGCCTGTTGTGTCCACCGAAAGCACCGCATGAGCACAACCGCACCCGCTGTCGGCATTGCCCAGCCACTGGCCCGCTACGCGGCCTGGCGCCGGGCTGGCGACTTCATCTTCCTGTCGGGCGTGATCGCGGTCGACCCGGCGGCAAGCCGCATCGTGCGTGGCTACGCCGACATTCCCGACGACGCGGCCACGCTGATCGGGCGCACCGGCGAATTCAGCACCGACATCAAAGAAGGCCCGATCCTGGCGCAGAGCTGGTACGTGCTCGACCGCATCCGCCAGACCGTGGAGGCCGCCGGTGGCCAGATGAGCGATGTGTTCAAGCTGGTGCAGTACTTCAAGAACCTCGACCACTTTCCGCACTACAGCCGGGTGCGCAAGCTCTTCTTCCCCGGCGATCCGCCCGCCTCCACCGTGGTCGAGGTCAGCGCCATGCTGCCCACCGCCGACATCCTGATCGAAGTCGAAGCCACGGCCTGGCTGCCGTTGCGCTGACCATCCACCCCCACGAAAGCACCGCATGCTGCACGGCTACAACCCACCCCACCGCTACCTGCCCTATCTGAGCTGGACCGAGATCGCCGAGCTGCCCGACAAGGCCAACACGGTGATCGTGCTGCCCACCGGCGCCACCGAACAGCACGGCCCGCACCTGCCCTGCGCGGTCGATACCGTCATCGCGGCGGGCGTGGTGGGCCACGCGCTGGCGCGGTTGCCGGCGTCGGTGCCGGCCTACGCCATGGCGCCCATCACCTACGGCAAGTCCGAAGAGCACCTGCACTTTCCCGGCACCATCACGCTCAGCGGCGAGACCTTGCTGGCCACCATGAACGAGGTCGGCGAATCGGTCTACCGGGCGGGGTTTCGCAAGCTGCTGCTGGTCAACGGGCACGGCGGCCAGCCGCAGGTGATGGAGATGAGCGCGCGCGAGCTGCGGTTGCGCCACGGCGACTTCATCGTCGTGCCCAGCTTCACCTGGCGGGTACCACACGCGGCCGGGCAGTTCCTGTCGGACAAGGAGAAAAAACTCTCCATGCACGCTGGCCATGCAGAGACCGCCATGATGCTGGCCCTGGCGCCCGAGACGGTGCACATGGAGCGCGCGGTGGTCAATTACCCACCCGAATTTCCCTCCCGCCTGCTCTCGCCCGATGGGCGCCCGGCCTGCGCCTGGAGCGCGCGCGACTTCGGCCCCAGCGGCATCATCGGCGACCCCTTGCCGGCCACCACCGAGCAAGGCCTGGCGATCCTCGACTCGCTGGCCGAGAGTTGGGCCGCTGCCATCACCGAGCTGCACCAACTCGAATGGGCACCCCGCGCCGAGCCGACCTGGGGCCGCGCGAACCACACCGGCCATGTGCAGCAGTCGCCGTGAAGCCTCCCCCGATCCCCCTCACCCGTTCGCCTTTCTTTTCCACCCCTGACCACGGAGCATTGCCATGATGAAAACCGCATTCCGCCTTTCCTCGCTCGCCGCCACCCTGCTGATCGGGCTCGGCGCCACCGGCGCCGTCCAGGCGCAAGACAAGTTCACCTACATGACCAACTGGTACGCGCAGGCCGAACACGGCGGCTTCTACCAGGCGGTGGCCACCGGCATCTACAAGAAGTACGGGCTCGACGTGACCATCAAGATGGGCGGCCCGCAGGTCAACATCGTGCAGCTGATGGCGGCGGGCCAGACCGATTGCGTGATGGGCTCGACCGACCTGCAGATGATGCAGATGCGCGAAGGCGGGGTGCCGATCGTCACGCTGGCCGCGGTGTTCCAGAAAGACCCGCAGGTGCTGATCGCGCATGAAGACGTGAAGAAGTTCGAGGACCTCAAGGGCAAGACGATCCTGATCGCCTCGTCGGCCCACCGCGGCTACTGGCCCTGGCTGAAGGCCAAGTACGGCTTCACCGACGCCCAGACCCGCCCCTACACCTTCAACATCCAGCCCTTCGTGGCCGACAAGACCGTGGCCCAGCAGGGCTACCTCACGTCGGAGCCGTTCGCCATCGCCAAGGCCGGCGTGAAAGCCAACACGCTGATGTTCAGCGACCACGGCTACCCGGCCTACGCCACCACCATCTCGTGCATGGAGAAAACCGTGAAGGACCGCAACGTGGCGGTGGCCAACTTCGTCAAGGCCACCATGGAAGGCTGGAAAAGCTACCTCGCCGACCCGGCGCCGGGCAACGTCCTGATCAAAAAGGACAACCCCAACATGAGCGACGACCAACTCGCCTACAGCGTGGCCAAGCTCAAAGAGCTCGGCATGGTCACCGGTGGTGACGCTGCCCGCTCGGGCATCGGCATCATCACCGAAGCACGCGCCAAGGCCAGCCACGACTTCCTGACCTCGGTCAAGCTGATCGATCCGGCCAAGGTGAAGATGGAAGACGCCTTCAACCTGAGCTTCATCAAGGACGCCAAGATCCTGCCCTGAACGCGCTGACCCGCTGTTGCACCGCTTCACCAGGGGCCCGACGCCAGCGGGCCCCTGGGTTCATCGAAAGGCTTTCATGTCCGAAACCACAACGCCAGCGAGCCCGGCGCACCTTCCCGCACCCGCGGTGGAGGTGCTGTCGGTCGACAAGACCTACCCCAACGGCACGCAGGCGCTGTTGCCGGTGGACCTGAGCATCGAAGAAGGCGAGTTCGTGACGCTGCTCGGCCCTTCAGGCTGCGGCAAGAGCACGCTGCTCAAGATGGTGGCCGGTCTGCTCGAACCCAGCGACGGTCGGCTGCTGCTGTGGCGCAAGCCGGTGGCGCAGCTGGAGGCCAGCGGCAAGAAGATGGCGTTTGTTTTCCAGTCGCCCACGCTCATGCCCTGGGCCAGTGTGCAGGCCAATGTGCGCCTGCCGCTGGACCTGGCCGGTGTGCCGCGCGCCCAGGCCGATGCCCAGGTGGCCGAGGCGCTGGAGCTGGTGGGCCTGTCGGGCTTTGCCCGCGAACTGCCGCGCGCGCTGTCGGGCGGCATGCAGATGCGGGTGTCGATCGCGCGCGGTCTGGTGGTGCAGCCCGACCTGCTGCTGATGGACGAACCCTTCGGCGCGCTCGACGAGATCACCCGGCACAAGCTCGACGCCGAGCTGCTGGACCTCTGGCGCAAGAAAAAACTCACCGTGATTTTCGTGACCCATTCGATCCACGAAGCGGTGTTTTTGTCGACCCGGGTGGTGATGATGGCCGCACGGCCCGGCCGCGTGGTCGAGACCTTCACCATCGACGAGCCCTACCCGCGCACGCCCGACTTTCTGGTCTCGCCGCAATTCTCGGTGTACGCCAAACAACTGCAGGACAGTCTGTTGCTGGCCAGCCGCTCGACCCAGGAGGTGCTGCCATGAACACCTTGAGCGTGACCTCTTCAGACCACGTGAGCGATGCCGCGGCCCGCGACGCTGTGCCGGTGCAGCGCGCCGCTGAAACACCCCAGACCGCCGCGCCCGCCGTGCGAGCACCACGGGCTGTGGCCACCCCGGCGAAGCAGGTTCCGCTGCTGGCCCGCCCCAAGGTGCAGCGCATCGTGTACCCGGTGCTGGTCGGTGTGGTGCTGCTGGCGCTGTGGCAAGGGTTGGTGAGTGGCCTGGAACTGCCGCCCTACCTGGTGCCCTCGCCGGTGCTGATGCTCAAGACCCTGGTGACCGACTGGGCCACCCTGGGCGGATCACTGTGGGTGACGGTGAAGATCACCCTGTTCGCGTTTGTGGTGGCCACGGTGGTGGGCGTGCTGATCTCGTTTCTGTTCGTGCAGAGCAAGGCGATTGAAACCGCGCTGTTCCCCTATGCCGTGCTGCTGCAGGTCACGCCCATCGTGGCGGTTGCGCCGCTGATCATCATCTGGGTGCGCGACCCCACGCTGTCGATGGTGATCTGCGCCTCGCTGGTGGCGCTGTTTCCCATCATCAGCAACACCACGCTGGGGTTGCGCAGCGTCGAGCCCGATCTGCAGAGCTACTTCGTGCTCAACCGCGCCACCCGCCTGCAAACGCTGTGGCGGCTGCGCATACCGAGCGCGCTGCCGTACTTTTTTGGCGGCCTGCGCATCTCCAGTGGCCTGGCGCTGATCGGCGCGGTGGTGGCCGAGTTCGTGGCCGGCACCGGTGGAACCGGCGCCGGGCTGGCGTACCAGATTCTGCAAGCGGGCTTCCAGCTCAATATCCCGCGCATGTTCGCCGCGCTGCTGCTGATTTCGCTCACCGGCGTGGCGCTGTTCGTGCTCATGGCCTGGCTGTCCAAACTGGCGCTGGGCGGCTGGCACGCCAGCGAAACCTCGCACGACTGACCCTTTCTTTTCACCGCATTCGTCCGGAGCCTTCCATGACCGCCCACAGCCTGTCTGCCCAGCAACTGCCCGCCGAACTGCCCGGCCTCGACTGGATCACCGAACCCACGCGGCTGGGTCGCTTGTCGCAAGACTTCGCCTGGTTCAGCCCGGTCCTCAAACAAGCCCTGCACGGCAAGCGCGGTGATATCGCGGTGCGGCCGCGCACCGAAGAAGAAGTGCGCCAGGTGGTCGCGGCCTGCGCCCGGCTGGCGATCCCCATCACCGTGCGCGGCAGCGGCACCGGCAACTACGGCCAGTGCGTGCCGCTGCAGGGCGGCGTGATCCTCGACATGAGCGCCTACAACGCGTTTGGCTGGGTGCGCGGCAGCGTGGGCCGCGCACAGTCGGGCATCCGGCTGGCGGAATTTGATGTGCATGCCCAGCCTCACGGCATGGAGCTGCGCTGGCTGCCATCCACCTTCAGGAGCGCCACGCTGGGCGGCTTGTTCGGTGGCGGCTTCGGTGGCGCGGGCTCCATCAACCACGGCCCGCTGGCCGCGCCGGGCAATGTGCTGGCGGTGCGCGCCATGACGGTGGAGCCCGAGCCGCAGGTGATCGAACTGACCGGCACCGAGGCCATGCAGCTGCACCACACCTACGGCACCAACGGCATCGTGCTGGAGCTCGAAGTGGCGCTCACCCCCTGCGTGGCCTGGACGGAATGCATCGCCACCTTCACCGACTTCAACGCCGCGCTCGACTTCTCCAGCCGATTTTCCAGCGCGCCGGGTCTGGCCAAAAAAGAGGTGTGCTTCCTGGGCGCGCCGATCCCAGACCACTTCACCGCGCTGGCCGAGTACCTGCCCCAGGGATGCACCGTGGTGCTGCTGCTGGTGGCGCCCGAATCGGAGGCGGGCATGCGCGCCATGGTGGCCGAGCACGGCGGGCAGATCAGCTACCGCAAGACCGCCGCCGAAGTGGCCAGCAGCCGCAAGACGCTGCTGGAATACACCTGGAACCACACCACCCTGGTGGCCATGAAGGTCGACCCGAGCCTGACCTACATTCAGAGCGGTTTCGACCCCACCCGCAACCTGGCCCAGGTGCG